>JBBSRF010000237.1:0-4110 GCA_038243335.1 Sphingobacteriales bacterium | reverse complement strand
TGCTCATCTGGAAATTTTTCGCTAAACTCTAATAGTGTCATACATTAAATATAAGCATTTTTTATTACCTTAGGAAAGATTACGGACATTCAATCAATAGAAGAAAAAATGGTAAATAACAACAAATTTGCACAAAAATGGCTAATGGTGTTTTAAGTCAATTCATCTTTATTTACGTAATTTAGTGCGGTGCGACAATAGTTCTGCAAGCAATGGCATTTATGCACAAATCAGCAAAACGTTAAGACCAAGCAACTTTTTTCTTTAACATACAATTAGAAATTACCCACCCACATTTAGTATTCTTATGACTTTAACTATAAAATTACGACCTTTATAATTTAAACCAGCAAATAAAAACCAAATAAACATGCTAGTCCGTATCGTAAAAATGCAATTCAATACTGATTTTTTGGGAGAATTTAAAACCCTATTCAAGACTGTTAATGAAAAAATAGCAGACTTTGAAGGTTGCGAATGCGTCAAATTATTACAACATGAAACGGAGTTAACTATATTTTTTACAATTAGTAATTGGGAAAGTTCAGCGCATTTAGAAAATTATAGAAATTCTGAACTATTTAAAACCACTTGGGCAAAAGTAAAACCTAACTTTAGTACTAAAGCTGAGGCATGGAGTTTGCTTGAACAATAAAAACTTGTTGTGATGATTAAAAAAATATTAATCTTATTTATACTTACAGGCGCTACCATCTTAAATTTAAAAGCTCAAGATAGCGCTGCCTACGAATTACAGCGTGCAAAAATTAACGTATTACTAGCAAATAGAAGTGCAAAATTTGGCCAATATGACCAGAGTTTAAATACCAGAACTGGCATTTTCGGTTTGCAAACTAAAAAAGATATTAGAAATTCTAATGAAATTTTAAGACAAATTGTTTTAAATGACAATGAGATTTTCACCCAATTAAAGGTGCTAATGGATTACAAAGATTTACAAGCAGCACAAGTAAAATCTAATGTAAATACGAACTCCGAAAGTATATTAAGTTACAGAAAAACAATTAAGCAGTTACAAGATCAATCTAAAAAGCTTACTACAGAAATTGATGAGGCTGAATCTAGCAGCAGCAGAGCACACTTATTTACGGGACTAAGCTTAATAGGCTGTATTGCTCTTGCCTATTTTTTAAATAAAAGTAGACTAAAACTTAATAATTATGAAAATAACGATGTTTAAATTATTGTTAGAGCTAAATAAAGTTGTGTTACCTGGTTATGATCAAAATGACCAAATGCAATTAGCTACATTACAAAAAGCTATTTTAGGATTTAGATAGTGGATTTTAACTAATTCGCTCAACTAATTTCATATTATTAATTAAAACAATGTGTTAATAAGCCAACTAAAAATTTAGGCTCAACCCAAGTAGATTTTGGTGGCATCACTTTATTTGCGTCTGCCACATTTATTAATTGGGCTATAGTTATTGGTGCTAACACAAAAGCAACTTGATTTACCCCGTTATTAATTTGCCGCTCTAATACGCTTATCGGTGTTTTCTCACCTTCAAATGTAATTCTAGCATCTATTCTGGGGTCTTTAACATTTAAAATTGGCAATAGAATGAAATTCTGTAAAATACTAACATCCAAAATATGAACAGGATCATTAGTGTAAGTATGTGGCTTTGCAACCAAAGTGTACCAGCCAGATTTTAAATACATCGCCATATGATGCAATTCATTTGGATTACTAAACTGATCAATTTTCTTCACTTCAAAATCAGCGGAAATTTTATCAAGAAATTCTATTGCTGTTAACCCAGCTAAATCTCTCACTAAACGATGATAAGCTAGTACTTTTACTTCTTCCGTATCCATGTAAACGGTTGTGAAATAGTTAAATGCAGCATTTTCATCATTTTTAAACAATGATCTTTTATGCAAACCCATTTTAGCCATTGATGCAGCTCGATGATGTCCGTCTGCAATATATACTTCTGACATTTCTGCAAAGGCATTGATGAGCTGATCTAAATCTTGCTGATCTTCAATTTTCCAAACTCGATGTTGTGTTCCATCTACAAAAGTAAAGTCTATATCGTTTTTTAAAGCTGTATATTTTGCCAGCAGTTGCTGAATTATTTGATTAGGATGGTAGGTAATTAATACCGGGTTAGCGTCTAAACCGGTTTGTTGCAAATACTCAGCTAATAATTTTTCTCTAGCTTCTACAGTTAATTCGTGTTTTTTAATGTTTCCTTGTAAATAATCGTTGATGTGTGTAAGAGTCCAAATTCCAGTTTGTACTAAGCCATCATGTATCACTTGGTAAATATAAATAGCAGGCTTTTCTTCGGCGACTAAGATTTCCTTTTCTATAAATTCTTCTAAGTTTTCATTGATCATTTTATAAATTAGATCTTGTCGCGAGCCCCGCAAATACGGATGATCAAGTTCTGGATTAATTAAATGTAAAAAGCTAGCAGGATTTTCTGAAGCCATTAACCTCGCTTCTCCAATACCATAATTTTCAAGCGGTCGTGTAACCACTCTACTGAGTAAGGAAGGATCTGGTTTTAAGGCACAAAACGGCTTTATTTTCGGCATAAAGATTTATAAATGGCTAGACGAAGATAGTTGTGATTATCTGCTTTTCAAATAATTATATTTAATATTTTAAATAAAAAAACCTCCAGTTTTTGCTGAAGGTTTTAAAATTTCATCTAAAAAAAGCTTATTTCTTAAAATGGGCAATAATTATATTGGCCAATTCTGTACCAATACGTTCTTGAGCCTCATTAGTTGAAGCACCAATATGCGGAGTTAAAGAAATTTTTGGATGACTTAAAATTGCCTTCAACGGTGCAGGTTCATTATCAAAAACATCTAAACCTGCAAAAGCAACTTTACCAGAATCTAAAGCTTCAATTAAAGCCAATTCATCTATGTTACCGCCACGAGAACAGTTCACAATACCTACTCCATTTTTCATCGCAGCAAATTCTTCAACGCTTAAAATTGGTTGATCCGCAAAAGGTGTGTGCAAGGATATAAAATCACTCTGTGCAATAACTTCAGCTAAGGCTACTGTTTGTACAGGAATATCAACTTTTACACCACCTTGCAGATTTAAAGTAATGTTACCATTAAAAGGAAATAAATCATAAGCTAATACATTCATTCCTAAACCAAGCGCAATAGTTGCGGTTTCTCTTCCTATTCTACCAAAACCAATAATTCCAATCATTTTTCCTCTTAACTCGATACCTTTAGCGTAAGCCTTTTTTAAATCGTTAAATTTAGTATTGCCTTCTAAAGGCATTTTACGATTGGCATCTTGCAAAAAACGAATACCTGTAAACAAATGAGAAAAAACCAATTCAGCAACAGATAATGAGGAAGCCGCAGGCGTATTGACCACGTTAACACCTTTACTACGAGCATAGTCTACATCAATATTATCCATCCCTACTCCGCCTCTACCAATTAATTTAATATTTGGGCAAGCATCTATTAAAGCAGCTCTCACTTTAGTTGCACTACGAACCGTAATGGCATCATAATTTAACAAAGCAGTAGCTAACTGATCTTGAGGTACAGTTGTCGTATCAACTTGAAAACCTGCATCTTCTAATAATTGTTTTCCAGTTGGGTCAATGCCATCGTTGGCGAGTATCTTGATCATATTTTATTTGTGCTTTTCTTCAAATTCTTGCATTAAATCAATTAGTGCGTGTACACTTGTAATTGGTAATGCATTGTACATCGATGCTCTGAAACCACCCACACTTCTATGTCCTTTTAAGCCTTCAAAGCCATTATCATCTGCAAATTTGGCAAATGATTTCTCCAATTCAGGATCTTCCATTACAAAACAGATATTCATTCTAGAACGATCTTCAACCGCACAAGTACCTTTAAAGAGCGTATTTCTATCAATTTCAGTATATAATGCTTGAGCTTTCGCTTTATTCTCTTTTTCAATTTCAGCAATTCCACCTTTAGATTTTAACCAGTTAAGGTTAAGCATTGCCGTATAAATAGCAAAAACTGGAGGCGTATTGTACATCGAATCATTGTCTTTGTAAGAGCTATAATTAAGCATTGATGGTATTTTTCTACCACTTTTACCTAAAATCTCAT
>JBBSRF010000236.1:0-4149 GCA_038243335.1 Sphingobacteriales bacterium | reverse complement strand
TTTTAAAAATGCAATATAAACCTACGCCAGATGGTTTAGGTGGAAATGATGATTGCGGACAAATGAGTGCTTGGTATATGTTTTCTTCACTAGGTTTTTATCCTGTTTCGCCAGGTGGCGAGGAATACGCTTTAGGTTCGCCGGCGGTAAATAATGCTACTTTAACCTTAGAAAATGGAAAGACTTTTACTGTTGAAGCAATTAACCAAAGTGATAAAAATGTTTATGTACAAAAAGTGCTGTTAAATGGAAAAGTATTAACCAGACCATTTATTAATCATGGAGATATCACCGCTGGTGGAAAATTAACTTTTTACATGAGTGCTAAACTTAAAAAGTCATAATTTTTATATAAAAATTTTAATTTTGTTAAAACGCCGTTAGAAATGATGGCGTTTTTTTTATAAATTAATTCGGATTGTGCGTGTTTGTAGCTCGTAACCAAATTATTATGCTATAGAAGTAAGAGATACCATCTCGCACAAGTAATCGGCTAAATTTGGCATTTATAATTTTTTTGAAAAGCAATAACAGCTTAACTTATTAAAGTTAGTCGGGCTATACAATTCAATCTTTTACCCCTAAATTCCCTAAAAGGGAATGGGATAAGTATTTCCGTTTCTATCCCGTTTATAACGCAAAGCTTGTAGTGCTATTTAAGGTTTGGTAGGCTTAAACTTTTATAGGTGTATAAACTGCTGTTTTATAAACCCGGTTGAAGTGAAACTCTCCCGATTTTTCATCGGGAATTGTAACGAAAAACGGGACTGAATTAATCGAAGAAATAATGTAATTGCTTTTCAAATTAATTTTATTAATGAAATAGCTGTTATTTTTTAGCCAAAGACAACATTCCTTAATTCAATATCATTAATTAGATTTATCGTCGCTGCGCTCTGTCGAAAAGACGGTTGGCTTGAATGTAGATAACTTTAACATCTATAGCTCCAAAATTTTTAGGATATTTAGCCTTCTAAGAAAACTGAATAAACTTAATGAAAGTAATTATTGCCGAGAAACCTTCCGTTGGTCGTGAGTTAGCAAAAGTGTTTGGTGCAACAACCAGAAAAGATGGTTACATTGAAGGCAAAGGCTATTCTTTTACTTGGGCATTTGGGCATCTGCTGCAATTAGCACCACCACAAGATTATGGTTTTATCGGTTGGCGTAAAGAACATTTGCCCATGTTGCCAGCAAAATTTAAACTGGCAATACGGAAAGTTAAAACTAAAGACGGTTTTGTAGAAGATCCTGGTGTTAGAAAACAATTAGCTATTATTCAGAAGCTTTTTGATGAGGCAACAGAGATTATCGTAGCAACTGATGCTGGGCGTGAAGGGGAGTTGATTTTTAGATACATTTATTATTATTTAAAATGCAAAAAACCTTTCAAACGCTTGTGGATTTCATCGCAAACTGATGAAGCCATCAAAGATGGTTTTAGAAATTTAAAACCAGGTACAGATTACGATACTTTATTCAATTCTGCTCATGCACGTTCGCAAAGCGATTGGTTGGTTGGTATGAACGCTACTCAAGCTTTAAGTCTATCTGCCGGAAATAGAACTGTTTTGTCCTTAGGCAGGGTACAAACGCCTACTTTAGCCATGATCTGTGCTCGGTATTTAGAGGTCAAAAATTTTGTTCCGCAAACCTATTTTCAGATTAGCATCCAGCTAGATAAAGAAGGACAATTGTTTAAGGCAATGTGTTTGAATAATTTTAAAACACAAGTAGAAGCGCAAGCAATATTTGATAAAATTGAAGATGTGGCTTCAGGATTTCCAATGGGTGGTAATATTACAGCAGTAGAAGCAAAGCCAAGAAAAGAACCGCCACCATTGTTGCACGATTTAAGCAGTTTGCAGCAAGATGGTAATAAAAAGTATGGTTTTACGGCAGATCAAACTTTAAATCTATTACAGAACCTGTATGAAAGTAAGCTGGTTTCTTATCCGCGTACAGGAAGTAGATATATTGGAGATGATGTTTTTGCAACCATTCCAGATTTAATTGCAAAATTAACTGATCATCCAGGTTTTGGTAAACAAGCTGTTTTATTGCAAACTGCAACTTTAAATAAACGAAGCGTAAATGCTAAAAAGGTAACAGATCACCATGCAGTTTTAACGACTGGAGTACAACCGTATAGCCTAAGTAAAGATCAACAAGCTGTTTATGATATGGTTGCGGGCAGAATGCTAGAAGCTTTTCATCAAGAATGTATAAAAGAAATTACTAAAATTACGATTGAATCTGGTGCTGTGTTCGTTGCTAATGGAACTGTGATCCGTTCTGCAGGTTGGCGTTCTGTATTCAACGAAACGGAAGATGATAAGAAAGATGAAGATAATCCAGCATTGCCAAAAGTCGCTGTAGGTGAATTGTTGCCAATAGTAAATAAAGCATTATTAGAAAAACAAACTAAACCTAAACCTTTATTCAATGAAGCTTCGTTACTTAAAGCTTTAGAAACCTCTGGTAAAGAAATTGAGGATGAGGAACTTCGCTATGCGATGAAAGATAGTGGATTAGGTACGCCCGCGACAAGAGCTGCAATAATTGAAACATTATTAACTCGAGAATATATCAGTAGAGAAAAGAGAAATCTTTTGCCCACTCACAAAGGGTTGGCTGTTTATAATGTAGTAAAAGATAAAAAAATTGCACAAGCAGAATTAACCGGTCAGTGGGAAAAGCGATTAGAAGAAATTAGATCTGGAGCCTCTGTAGCCGATTTTAAAGCAGAAATTTTTGATTATACTAAAACCATTACTCAAGAGTTATTATTGGCAGGAGTAGGACTTTCTGCGCAATTGGCAGAAGCTAAATAATTGTTTCTATTGCAAAACCTTATATTTAAATCTTCTTATCGCATATTTAAATGAATCGTAAATATTTTTTATCACTAATCCCTGCTTCATTACTTTTAAGTCCATTAAAAAGTAAAGCGAGTTTACGGCCTGAGTTAGAAAATTCTAAACATTTAAAAATTCCACCCTACTTGGTAGCTGGAGATACAATTGGTATCACTTGTCCTGCAGGTTATATTACGCAAGAGGAAATAGAACCTTCAATTATTCAAATGAAAAGTTGGGGTTTTAACGTAGTAATTGGTAAAACTGTAGGCGCTAGAGATTTTACCTTTGGGGGTACAGATCAAGAGCGATTAACAGATCTTCAACAAATGTTGGATGATGGAAATATAAAAGCCATCATGTGCGCTAGAGGAGGTTACGGAGCAATCAGAATAATAGATCAATTAAATTTTAGCACTTTCAGAGCTTCGCCTAAATGGCTGATTGGATTTAGTGACATCACCATTTTACATTCACATATCAATTCAATTTTCCGTTTAGCAACCATACACTCAAAAATGTGTAATAGTTTTCCCAGCGAATGGGATAAAGCTGAGCCAATACAAATTGAAACCATTAATTCTATTCACCAAGCTTTAAAAGGGGAGAAGATGAAATATCTAGCGAACTATAATTTTAGCAATAGAATGGGTAAAGCTTCTGGCGAACTAATTGGTGGTAATTTACGCTGTATAGAAAACTTAGCAGGAAGTATATCAGAAATAGAAATCGATGGCAAAATACTGTTTGTAGAAGATACAGGCGAGTATTTGTATAGTATAGATAGAATGTTTTATAATTTAAAACGTAGTGGAAAACTAAATAAACTTAAGGGTTTAATCATCGGTGGTTTTAAAATTAAAGAAGACAGCGAAGGCGAGCAATTTGGAATGAGCCTAGCAGAAATTGTGCTAGATAAAGTTAAAGAGTTTGAGTATCCAGTTTGTTTTGATTTTCCAGTAGGTCACCAAAGAGCAAACTTTGCGCTAAAATGTGGTATTAAGCATCAACTAGAGGTTTGGGAGGTTGGAACAAAATTGGAGGAAATATAGCTTGTTACCCTTATGTCGTCATCTCGACGGAGTGAAACGACGAGAGATCTCCTTGCAATAAATCACTAGTTTTATCTTTTGTTATCACAAAGCCATTGGTTTAGAAAAGTATAGATTTCTCAATCGCGAAAAGCTCATATCGAAATGATTGTTATGATAATTACAAATTTTAAGCTGCTATTTTATAGTTATTTTTAAAAGGTGTTTTGTTTTTTACAACCGCTGCTACTCGGAGTACT
>JBBSRF010000235.1:0-4169 GCA_038243335.1 Sphingobacteriales bacterium | reverse complement strand
TGCGATGCAAATATTTCTATTCGTAAAGCAGCAACAACTGCATATGGAACACGTTGTGAAGTAAAAAATTTAAACTCTATGCGTAATGTGCGTAGAGCAATGGAATTTGAATTTAAAAGACAAATTGAAGTAATAGAAGGTGGCGGAAAAATTATTCAAAGCACTTTAAATTTTGATGCTGATAAAGGAACTACTTCGCCAATGCGTACCAAAGAAGAAGCAAATGATTACCGTTATTTCCCTGATCCAGATTTGCAACCAATTTTTATAAGTGATGAATGGTTAGCTGAAATTAAATCGGAGATGCCAATATTACCAAAAGAAATTGTAAAACAGCTGATAGAAGCTTATGGAATTAATAAATCTGAAGCAAATATCTTAGCAGAAGATCTTGATTTATATGCGTACTTTAATAAAGCAAAAGTTAAAGTAAATAGTCAAAAAAGTTTAATTAACTGGTTAATAGGCGCTGTTAGAACTTATTTAAATGAGCAAAATATAAGTTTATCAGATTTTAGAGTTTCAGCAACACAGCTCGCGGAAGTAATCAATTTAGTGAATGAGAAAAAGATTAGCCAGCAAAGTGCTTTACAGGATTTAATACCTTTTCTAAAAGAAAATATAGATGTTTTGAACAAAGCCACTGAATTAAATTTGCTAATTGTAGAAGACAATGATGAAATTTCATCGTATATAACAGAAGTATTGGCTAAATTTGACCCACAAGTGCAGGCGTACAAATCTGGTAAAAAAGGGGTTTTAGGTTTGTTCGTTGGAGAAGTAATGAAATTGGCTAAAGGTAAAGCTGACGCTAAAAAGGTAAATGATTTAATAATTGATAAATTAAAATAGATGAAAAGAATAGCTTACATATTATGTCTTGTAATTGCGTTTGCAGCATGTAAAGACAAAACTAAATTTACTGTAGATGGTAAATTTCAAAATTTTGGAACTGAGAAAAAAGTTTACTTATTTGGTATGTCTAAAAGTAATATGCAACTTTTAGATTCTACAATTCTATCAGAAAAAGGAGAGTTTAAGTTTACTGGAGTTGCGCCTGAATCAGATTTTTACCGTATTAATATTGGTGAAAATGAATACATGATCATCGCTAAAAATGGAGAAGAATTAATTTTAAATGCTGATTTAACAAATAAAGATCATGATTATAAAATTTCTGGAGCTCCTGATGCAGATAAATTAACGGAGTTTAACAAATTAAAATTTAAGCATACTTCAGCTATTGAAAAAATAAAAGCAGATTTTGAAGAAAAAGTTGCTACAAATCCAGAGAAAAGAGAGGCTTTAGTTGAAGAGATTACACCTATTTACACCAATGCCGTAACAGCATTAAATACTGATGTTGTTAAATTTGCTTTGGACAACTCTAATTCTTTAGTTAGTTTTTACGCAATTAGCTTAGTTAATCCTACTGGGAATGAAGATGCTATGGTAAATTACGCTGAGAAGGTTAGCGAAGATTTGAAGAAAAATTCAGCAATTAAAACTTTTGTAGAAAGAATGCAAAAGTTAAAATCGGTACAAATTGGTCAACAAGCTCCAGATTTCAGTATTGCAAGTATAGATGGGAAAACAATAAATCTTGCTGACTACAAAGGTAAATACGTTTTAATTGATTTTTGGGCATCTTGGTGTGCACCATGTAGAAATGAAAATCCTAATGTGGTTAAAGCTTACAACACTTTTAAGAATAGGAATTTCACCATATTAGGTATTTCATTAGATAAAGATAAAGCTGCTTGGCAACAAGCAATTAAACAAGACAATTTAACATGGGCTCACGCAAGTGAGTTGTCAGATTTTGAAGGCGCAACAGTATTACTTTATCAAGTTGAAGCTATACCTGCATCTTTCCTTTTAGATCCAACTGGAAAAATTATTGGTAAAAACTTAAGAGGAGAAGAATTAGAGAAGTTTTTAGATAAAACTTTACCTTAAATATTATTGTGTTAAATTAATGTTAGGCTTAACAATTTGTTAACCTCATATTAACTTAATAGTGCAATTGTATACCTACTTTCGTAATAAATTAATTAAGCGATGAGTATAGCCAAACAAAAGATATTAATTGTAGATGATGAGCCAGATATATTAGAGCTTATAGAATATAATTTAAAAAAGGAAGGGTATCAGGTTTTTTTAGCAAGCAATGGGCAGGAGGGGATTTCAGTTGCAAAGAAGGTTCAGCCAGACTTGATTATACTTGATATCATGATGCCTAAAATGGATGGTATTGAAGCTTGTCGTTTAATGAGAGCAATTCCAGAATTTAAAAAAACTTTTATGGTCTTTTTAACTGCTAGAAGCGAGGAATATTCAGAAATTGCTGGTTTTAATGTTGGTGCTGATGATTATATAGCTAAGCCAATAAAGCCAAGAGCATTAGTAAGTAGAATTAACGCTATTCTTCGTAGAAATACTAGCACAGAAGAGATATCTCACAACAAAGTTGAAATTGGAGATTTGGTTATTGATAGAGAAGCTTTTTTAGTTTTTCAAAATGGAGAAAAAGTAGTTTTAGCTAAAAAGGAATTTGAATTATTGTATTTATTGGCTTCTAAGCCAGGTAAAGTTTACACTAGAGAATCTATTCTTAAAAATATCTGGGAAGACTCTGTTGTGGTTACTAACCGAACCATTGATGTTCATATCCGTAAATTAAGAGAAAAATTGGGCGAAACCTATGTAGCCACAGTAAAAGGGGTTGGATATAAATTTGAACTTTCTTAATATAAACCCGTCGTTGCGATAATCGAAGGGGAGAAGCAATCTATTCTATTTAAAAAATTAAAGTCTTAGCATTTCGCCAAGACTTTTTTTATACGCTTTACATTCATCATTAGCTAATTACTATATTCATTAATTAGCTAAATATTATTTTCGTACTTTTGTCTTTTACGTAATAATACCTTGTGAAGTATCCAATTTTTAAAGATCTTATCCTATTTGAAAACGATGATTATATCATTGTTAATAAACCTCCTTTTGTCGCTTCTTTAGATGAACGTGCTAGCGGATCAGAAGTAAATATTCTGCGATTAGCAAAAAAATATATTGCAGATTCGCAAGTTTGTCACCGTTTAGATAAAGAAACTTCTGGAGCAATTGTAATTGCTAAACATCCAGAGGCTTACAGATCGCTTTCAATACAATTTGAAAAAAGAAAGGTTAACAAAATTTATCATGCAATAGTAGACGGTCAATTTAAATTTGATAACTTATTTATAGAATTGCCTATATTAAATGATGGTAATAAAAGCGTAACTATAGATAGGGCAGAAGGTAAACGAGCAGAAACTTATTTCAATTCTATTAAATATTTTAAACATTATACTTTAGTAGAATGTAAGCCTATCACAGGTAGAATGCATCAAATTCGTATTCATTTGGCAACACAACGTGCAGCAATATGTGGAGATGATATGTATAAAGGTAAGCCAGTTTTCTTGTCAGCTCTTAAAAAAGGATATCGTTTATCTAAAGACGAAGAAGAACAGCCAATTATGAAACGCTTCGCTTTACATGCTAAGCAAATTACTTTTAAAGGATTAGATGGAAAAGATATTAGTGTACAAGCACCTTATCCTAAAGATTATACTACACTACTAAAATTGTTAAACAAGTTTGATGCATAAAAAGATAACGTTCTCGAATTTCCTTTTATTAATTAAAACTCAAAAGAATGTATGTTAAGTTTGTAGGCTATATAGACAAACTCAATCAGTATCGACAGACTAAAATTTCTAATCGGAATTTTTTGGTTATTGCTGCCCTTATTGTTGGAGTTTTAGCTGGTTTAGCTGCTGCCTTACTTAAATCAATTACGCATCACATTGAAGAATTTTTACAAACAGATTTAAAATGGGAGTATAAATACTATTTATATCTACTTTTCCCAACTATTGGTATCTTTCTTTCAGTACTCTATACTAGAAGGTTTATTAGAAAGGGGAAATTTGAAACCGGTTTAACTCCACTTTTATATACTATCTCTAAAAAATCAAGTAAAGTTGAGACACATAATATATATTCACAAATAATTACTGCTGCATTAACAGTTGGTTTTGGTGGCTCTGTTGGTTTAGAATCGCCAATTGTAACGAGTGGTTCAGCTATTGGTTCTTCTGTTGGTCGCTTATTAGGTTTAT
>JBBSRF010000234.1:0-4178 GCA_038243335.1 Sphingobacteriales bacterium | reverse complement strand
TTTTGAGGCATTATCTAATTTAAACTCTTATAAAAGATTTGAGTTAAAATGATTATGCTGTACAAGGGTAATTGTTTTTAATTAAGTCATTAAATACTACATTTCGAAAATTTAAAAACAAAAGTAAATAGATGAACTACGATTTAATTATTTTAGGTAGCGGTCCAGGTGGATACGTAGCAGCGATAAGAGCTTCGCAATTGGGTTTAAAAACTGCAATTGTAGAAAAAGAATCTTTAGGTGGAATATGCCTTAATTGGGGTTGTATCCCTACAAAAGCCTTATTGAAAAGCGCTCAAGTTTTTGAATACATTAATCATGCTGCAGATTACGGCATTAATGCACCAGAAGCAACAGCAGATTTTGCAGCCGTTATTAAAAGAAGTCGTGGTGTTGCAGAAGGAATGAGCAAAGGGGTACAATTTTTATTGAAGAAAAACAAAATTGACGTGATTATGGGCACAGGCAAAGTTAAGCCTGGTCAAAAAATTGAAGTAAAAGGCGCAGATGGTTCTCAACAAGAATTAACAGCTAAAAATATAATCATTGCTACTGGAGCACGCTCCAGAGAATTGCCCAACTTAAAACAAGATGGTAAAAAAGTAATCGGTTATCGCCAAGCAATGGTTTTACCTGAACAACCTAAATCAATGGTAGTTGTTGGTTCTGGTGCAATTGGTGTAGAGTTTGCCTATTTCTACGCTACAATGGGAACTAAAGTAACTATTGTAGAATTTATGGATAACATCGTTCCAGTAGAAGACGAAGATGTTTCTAAACAAATGTTACGTAGTTTAAAGAAATCTGGTATCGAAGTTTTAACTTCTTCTAGTGTAGAATCTGTGGATACAAGTGGTACTGGCTGCAAAGTACAAGTTAAAACTGCAGCTGGTATGCAAACAATTGAATGTGATATCGTACTATCTGCCGCTGGTATCGTTGCCAATTTAGAAAACATCGGCCTAGAAGAAACAGGAATTAAAACTGAGAAGGGCAAAGTCGTAGTAGATGAGTTTTACAATACTTCAGTAAAAGGATATTATGCCATTGGCGATATCGTTAGCGGTCAATCTTTAGCTCACGTTGCTTCTGCAGAAGGTATTTTATGTGTGGAAAAAATTGCTGGTCAACATGTAGAACCTCTAGATTACAATAATATACCAGGTTGTACTTACGCTAGCCCAGAAATTGCTTCTGTTGGTTATACAGAAAAAGCAGCGAAAGCTGCAGGGTATGAATTGAAAATTGGGAAATTTCCTTTCTCTGCATCTGGTAAAGCAAGTGCTGCTGGAGCTAAAGATGGTTTTGTAAAATTAATTTTTGATGCAAAATATGGTGAATTATTAGGTGCACACATGATTGGTGCTAACGTTACCGAAATGATTGCAGAAATTGTAGTGGCTCGTAAATTAGAAACTACTGGTCATGAAATGATTAAAGCAGTACACCCACACCCTACTATGAGTGAAGCAATTATGGAAGCTGCCGCTGATGCTTATGGCGAAGTAATACATTTGTAGAAGGGAGTTTAAAGTTGAAAATCAGAAAGAAGGAAGATAAAGGTTAAAAGTTGAAAACTGGCACCTTATAACTCAAACAACTTAAGAATGAACTACCACAGATAGAATTAAAATATATTTGAAGACCTTTTAGTAATTGCTAAAGGGTTTTCTTATTTTTAGGCAATTCAATATCTTGATACTTGATGCTAAATACTTTACTATGATTCTACATACCATTAATACAGGCTTATTTAAATTAGATGGTGGTGCCATGTTCGGTGTTGTACCTAAATCTATTTGGCAAAAAAGTAATCAGCCAGATGCAAATAATATGTGTACTTGGGCAATGCGTTGTTTATTAATTGAAGATGGAAGTAGATTGATATTAGTTGATAACGGTATTGGCAATAAACAAGATGAAAAGTTTATGGGTCATTATTTTTTGCATGGCGATGATACCTTAAATAATTCATTAGCTGCAAAAGGTTTTTGCAGGGATGATATTACCGATGTTTTTCTTACTCATTTACATTTTGATCATTGTGGTGGTTCAATCGAAAGAGTGGGCGACAAACTTCGCCCTGCATTTAAAAACGCTTTATACTGGACTAACCAACAACACTGGGATTGGGCAATTGAACCTAACGCTAGAGAAAAAGCATCTTTTTTAAAGGAAAACATTGTTCCAATACAAGAAAGTGGGCAATTGCGGTTTATACCTTCACAAAATGGAGTGTTGTTTCATGAAGGTTTTACAGTCCGACTTGCGTTTGGACATACTGATGCGATGATGTTGCCACAGTTGCAGTATAAAGATAAAACCATAGTTTATATGGCCGATTTGTTACCTTCTGTCGGACATATTCCTTTGCCTTATGTAATGGCTTATGATATGTTTCCTTTGCAAACTTTAAAAGAGAAAAAGGAATTTTTAGACGAGGCGGCAGCAAACGATTACATTTTATTTTTAGAGCACGATCCTATCAACGAGTGTTGCACTGTACAACAAACAGAAAAAGGGGTGAGATTGAAGGATACCTTTAGCTTGGCAGAGGTGTTGTAAATCAATAAAAAATTCGTCCTTTCGAACGAGCATAGCGAGGAGAAATCTGTTAAAGCAATTCTTCAATAGATAGATCTCTCCTGTCGTCGAGATGACGTCTTGAGGATGAAAATGCAAAAAAAAGATGACAAATCACGCTTAATAAATATCCCTACTTAAGTCTACCCTAAACTCTAAAATATCTCCAGGTTGGCAATCTAAAACCCTGCAAATTGCTTCTAGGGTTTCTAAACGTACTGCTTTAGCTTTACCTGTTTTTAATATAGAAAGATTAGACATGGTAATCCCTACCCTTTCACTCAATTCAGTTAAGGACATTTTGCGTTTGGCTAACACTACATCAAGGTTTACAATTATAGGCATTAAATATGAGTGTTGAGATTTGAGGGATGAGTAGTTTGTAATTAGTATTAAGTATTTAGATAAGATTGGTTTCAGCAATTATATCGTTAAATCTTTTTCTTGTTGTAATTCGATATCCTTTTTAAAAACAAAAGATATAGTTAATAATGTTAAACCAAAAAGTAAAAGCCAAAAATCTAAATCAACAATTTTAATTTTTTGCAAAAGTGCTATATTTGGCATTTGTGAGCTAATTTTTAAAAAATAAAAAACATAAAATGCGATGGATAGTAAAATACTATGCTTACCTATCATACTTAAACGTGTTATATTTTTTTCTTTAAAAATTTCATTCTTTTGTATAGAATTAATAAAAAGATAAAGGTTAATTAAAACCTTTAAACCTAAATATGCAGCAAACATTGCGAAAACTCCTTCTAAAAAATTAGGACTATTTACTTGGTCATTCCCTTCCCATCCAGAAGTAAATCCTTTTTTAAAATCATCAAGCCAAAAAACAATTGAAGATATTAATATTATAAAATAAGCAACTTTGATAAGGAGAATTTGTTTTTCAGTTTTCATTACTATATTGTTAAATCTTGTTCTTGTTGTAAGCTACAGCCACGTTTATAAATTGCAGCAATAATAAGTACCAATATTCCCACTTTAAAAGAATTAATATCCCCATTATAAAGTTTATAATTCACCTTAAAAGTATGTTGGGTTAATTTACTAACTATGTTATCCATATAGTAAACTCTTAATAATGTAGTAATTGATATGGTAATTAAAATAATCCCAATATATTGGATACGTTTTGAGATTTCTTGATAAAATGCTCGATGAATCTCTAATTTTTTAAAAATAAGGAACAATTGCAAGGCGATCAAAAATGAAAATAAAGCTGGAAATAAAGAGGTTGGACCAACCGTATTAAATATAATTGAATTAAGAAAATTATAGTTTAGCAATTCAAGTTCGCCAGTATTTGATCCGTTGATTACATAATTACTTGTCTCACTTAGGCTGATTTTATTTTTCACTTGGACAACATCTACAACTGGATTATCAAATAGTTGCAAAAAGAATGACAACGGTAGTATAATTGCACTAGCTAGTAATACTACAATAAGCCACCATTTAATCCATTTTATCCAGGCAACCACGCCACCCGGGTGTTTTCTAACTATTTGACTGTTCATAAACAATAATTTATGTAACAAATAAAAACAATTATTATTAATAATCAAAATTTATTTATTGAATTA
>JBBSRF010000233.1:0-4192 GCA_038243335.1 Sphingobacteriales bacterium | reverse complement strand
TCATTTCCTTGTGCTACAAAAAACTCGCCTGTAGAAATATCACAAAAAGCAACACCAATGTTTTGTTTATCAAAGAAAACAGCAGCTAAATAATTGTTTGATTTTTGGTTTAAAATATTATCCCCATAAGCCACGCCAGGAGTAACTAATTCTGTAACGCCTCTTTTTACGATAGTTTTAGTTGTTTTCGGATCTTCCAATTGATCGCAAATGGCTACTCGCTGACCCGCTCTAACTAGTTTAGATAAGTAATTATCTAAAGAATGATGTGGAAATCCAGCTAATTCTAATGCTCCATTTGGCCCAGTACCTCTTTTGGTTAAAACGATTCCCAAAATTTGAGATGTTTTCACGGCATCCTCACCAAAAGTTTCATAAAAATCGCCTACTCTGAACAACAATAATGCACCAGGATATTTCGCCTTAATGGTATTATATTGCTGCATTAACGGGGTGACGGTTTCTTTTACTTTGGCCAAAATCTAAATTAAATTACTGAATTGTAAATATAGCATCTTGATACTTAAGTTAAAGTTTTTGTTTATAAAAGATGAAGTAACTATTAAGGTTAAAACTTAAAATTGTCAAAAATCATAATTTGGTTATAAAATGAATGAAATGCCGAATTTTAAAAACGTTTTACAATATTTACTGTTATTAACAATGTATTTAAACTTATATAATATGACGATTCAACTAAACACAGACAAAAATTTAACCATACACAAAGAATACGAAAATCAAATTAATGAGGTGATTAATCAAAATCTAACCAGATTTGATGATTTAATTACAAGGTTAGAAGTACATTTTACAGACGAAAATGGAAGTAAAGATGGCCAAGAGGATAAAAGATGTTTATTAGAGGCTAGAATAACAGGGAAAGAACCCATTGCAGTATCACATTTCGATAAAAACTATGATTTAGCATTAGCAGGTGCATTAGGGAAAATAAAAAGTAAGCTTGAGACGATATCTGGTAAATTAAAAACTCATTAATTAACTACTTAATAGTTTTGAATAAAGGAGATGAATTAATTATTCGTCTCCTTTTTTGTTTTATAATTCATCTAATAATCTTATTATTTTAATATGTTTATCTTTGTTTAAATATTAAAATAGATCAATGGCAATATTACATCATAAAGAAGAAAAAATACAAGTAGTACTAGGTAGGTTGCCTAAGTATTATACGCACGAGCAGTTTGTAGAAATGTTTATTAAACTTTATTCAAAAGATTGGGGAAAAATTAAATCTGCTTATGTTAAACAATCTCAAGATAAAGAACCTGGAACTATCATAACAATGCCAAAACCAGAGTTATATCTCAAACAATTGGTAGCAACTTATTTAACTCAAAATAATACAAAAGTAGAGGAAGTAAAAGAAGCGATAGTTGTTAAAGATATTAAAGGCAAAACTCCAGGAAAGAAAAAAACAGAAAGTACTGAAGACATTGTAGAAGTTGTTAAAAAACCTAAGCCAATAGCTAAGAAAAAAGTGGAGGTTATTGCCGATAAAGGTGAAGTTTTTAAAAAACCAAAAACTAGTGTTAAAAAGGTTTTGCCAACTATCGAAGAAGCTACTGTAAAAGTAGATAAGAAAAAAGAACCTGCTAAAAAGAAAGTTGAAACTGAAAAAGTTAAGGAAATTGAAGAAATTAAACCAAAAACTGTAAAAACTACAAAAAAATAGAAAAATTTAATAACTCACACAACAAAATGGCAAATTAGTTGTTTATATAATGAGAGCGTTAATTTAGATGACGGGGATAATTCGATAAGAATGGTCCCCGTTTCTTTTTAATAGGAATTTTAACTGAAATAGTCGCCATTTAAATAATACCATCTTTTATTTTCCATTTTGAAAGTAGAATTTTCATGATGAATAAAATTCCTCGAACCATATTGATAGTATGCTTTAAATTCAACTTTATCATTAAAAGCAGAAATAATTTCCAATTTTAGCCAAAGGTTTTGCTTAGACCAATTTTCAATATCTTTTTTATTGCAAAAATGCCTAATACTAGCATGCGTGGTTTCTATTAAATAATCTATGAGATGCAAAGCGTAGGCTGCATAACGTGATCGCATTAAAGCTTCTGGGGTAGCAGGAATTGTATGATTTGCATGAAAAGGTTCACAACAGCTTTGATAAGGTAAATTTGAGCAACACGGACATAATGACATTTTAACCCAATTTTTCTATATAATCCAGAAATAAGTTCAATGCTTTTCTCTTATCATCAGTTAAATCAAAATTCAATTTATGAAATAGATAATCTTCTAAATCAAAATTAATAAGCTTTGGTAGTTCGTTTAAAACCTCATTTGTATTCTTCAAACCGAATTTAAGTGCTTGATCAAATTCTGCTATAAAAGATTTAGAAATTTCTTTATTGGCAACCCATGCAGCATAGACAAAAGGTAATCTGGTAAATTTCATCCACTCCTCGCCCATGTCATAAGCAAATTTGTAATCTTCCTTTTTCCCAAAAGTTCGATCGCCAATTAGAACTATAGCATCTGTAATTGCATCTTGATCTGTTGTAAATTTAACCTCAACATTAAAGTGGAATTTAAGCAACACCTTGGCTAAATTATTTGATGTTCTTGATTGTGGATCAAGCTTTACAGTTTTAATATTTTGTATTATAATATCAGAGAAAATAAACACAGAATTTACAGCACCAATTGAACCGATACAATAAGACCCTATAATTGTAGCATTTGAGACAAACGGAATAGCAGCAACAGGAATTAACCCTATATCAACCTGATTATCAATTAGTTTTTGAGCACAATCTGAAGGTATATCTAAGCTTAAATCTATTTGATCTATAATTTCACTATTTAATATGCCGTAAATAAATGGTTTGGTATTGGTATAAGAAACTGCTGATATTTTAATTTTCTTCACGTCTTTGGTTATTCTTTTAAATGATCTGTATTGTTAAATTCAATCAAAGAAAATTTTCCATCTGTATAATTTAATTTATAAAGCGTTGTATTTTGATGCGGAAAATCGCCCATTTCAGAAAGTGGTTTTCCCAAAAGCAAACAAAGTAATAATCTCATTGCTCTGCCATGCATACATATTAAAATACATCTTTCTTCAGTATTTGATTGAACAATTTGCATTGCTTCTTCCAAACGAAACTGCACTTCACTCGGACTTTCACCACCTTCAAATTTAGCTTCATAATTACCACCCTGCCATGCTTCCATCATCATCCTAAATGCAGCTCTAGATTTAAAGAACTTTTTTGACCTTCCCACAAACCCCAAGCTAATTCATCTAAACCGCTTAGTTTTTGCCAAGTCAAGCCTAAATCTATAAAGTTCTTAACCGTTTGGTGTGTTCGTTTAAGTTCAGAAGTATAAATTTTATCAAAATTGATGTGTTTATAATGATTAAAAAATAATTCGGCTTGTGCTCTTCCTTTATCATTTAAATCGCTATCTACACCTCTACCCTGAACAATACCTAATTTATTTAATTCTGTTTCGCCATGGCGGATGATGTAAATTTCTTTTACCAAGATTTTAGGATTTAACAATTAATAAATTAGGTTAAAAGAAATCTAGTTAATAACGGGCAATTTATAATAAGATGGTTTTACTTCCTTATCGAAAACAACATCAGTATAATCTTTAACTACATTATATAACGTATCTCTTTCAATAGGTTTTCTGGCAACCTGCTTAATTAATTCAACTAATTCTTCTGTACTCATTGATGGATTTTGCTCTTCGGCACCCGCCATAGAATAGATTTTAGTCGTATCATCTAAAGTACCATCTATATCATCAACACCGAAATTCAAAGACATTTGCGCAGTCTCTCTACTAATCATTGCCCAATATGCTTTTACATGATCAAAATTATCAAGATAAATACGTCCAATCGCATAATTCCTTAAGTCTTCAATAACAGAGACTTCAGGAACATCACTCATTTGGTTATTTTGATTTCTAAATTTTAATGGAATAAAAGTTTGGAAACCTCCTGTTTTATCCTGCAATTGACGAAGTTTTTCCATATGATCTACACGATGCTTAAACTCCTCGATATGACCGTATAACATGGTTGCATTAGATCTCATACCTAATTTATGCCATTCTTTGTGTATTGCTAACCATTGTTCGCCAGTACATTTGTCTTTAGCAATTTGTTCTCTAATTTCTGGAT
>JBBSRF010000232.1:0-4220 GCA_038243335.1 Sphingobacteriales bacterium | reverse complement strand
TACTTTCAATTCAACCATATTTTCTGCCTCAGTAAAAATACTTTCTCCAAGTGCTTTTGCAGTGTAACCACCTTCAAGTGCTTCCTCTACCAAAAAAAATACTTCATTCATAATTCAAATATAAAAATTTTAATTTGCGATTTTAGATTTAAACGTCAAGTATTGAGATTTGATTATCAAGATATGCAAACCTATGTCTTGATATTATTTATTTCGTAACTAAAATTAATTTTTGCTGAGCGGCCTAATATATTTGAAACAGAGCAATATTTTTCGAAAGTCATTTGTAAAGCTCGTTCTACTTTAGCGACGCTTAAATCTCCGAATAGTTCAAAATTAATATCAATTACATCAAAAATTGGAGGCATTTCTTCATCTCTGCGGGTGGCATTAATTTTTATTTTAATATCACTTAAAGGTTCTTTTTGTTTGGTTAAAACATTAACAATATCAATCCCGCTACAACCTCCCAAACCAATTAAAAGCATTTCCATTGGCCTAAAACCTTTACCTTCACCTCCAATTGCGGGCTTTGCATCTAAATTTACGGTAAAACCATTTTCGTTTTGGGCTTCAAAATTAAATTTTCCGCTTTTGCGGATGAGATTTATTTCCATATTAATTTTTTAATCATCATGCTGGATTTATTTCAGCATCTAACTTGAGAGATCCTGAAATAAATTCAGGATGACGTAATTTAATTAAACATTATAAAAAACTTGGTTCTCTTTTTCTAAAGTTGGCAATTGAACTGGTTTCTCAAAGATTGCAAAAACTGAAGAACCACTACCGCTCATTAAGGCAAATTTAGCACTTGAAGCATAAAGTTCTGTCTTTATTTTTTCAATTTCTGGATATTGCTCAAAAACAGAAGTTTCAAAATCATTAAAAATATTTTCTTTCCATTCCTCTATTGGAAGTTGAATTAAATCTTTAATAGATATTTCTGGCATATTAACTTTTACATTTTTGTATGCTTGTGGAGTAGAAACATGAATATTAGGTTTTACCAAAACTAGAAAATATTTGCTTAAATCTACCACCACATTTTCAAATTTGTCACCTTTAGCAAATGCATAAACTGGCTTATTATTTATAAAAAAAGCACAATCTGCTCCTAAATCTCGAGCATAATCTTGCATTTTAGCTACACTTAAACCTAAATTAAATTTATTATTTATCAGTTTAATTAAGAATGCAGCATCTGCAGAACCACCCCCTAATCCTGCTCCAATTGGTATGTTTTTAAGCAAAACAATTTGTTGATTTGGTAAATCAAAATCACTCTGCAACATTTTAAAAGCTTTTATGCAAATATTATCATCGGTATTGCCAGGGATTTGAATACCTTTTATCACACAAATAGTTTCTTCTGCATCAATTAATTCAATTACATCATAAATTTTCACCTGATAAAAAACAGTTTCTAAGTTATGGTAACCATCAATACGTTTTTCTGTAAGATTTAAACCTAAATTTATTTTAGCATTTGCAAAAGCGAGCATCTTTATATGTTTTATTTTGTAAGCATTAGCCCCACAAAGAATCAACTAATTCCTAGCAAAGATAAACAGAGATCACACATAAATAGTAAAACAACTAAAAAAACAACAAACAGAAAAGATATTTTTCAAGCCATTAAAACGGGTTAAAAAGCACCTCAAATCTAGTTTATTTTTCATCAACTTAAAAAGTAACACAATGTGGATAAACGAAAAGCATAATACATATTAAAATTTTTAGTTTTGTACCTGACAAAAAATCTCTTTAGAGTTTTAATTTAAAGTATGAAACAATATTTAGACTTAATGCAACATGCGCTGAGTAATGGCACTCAAAAGCATGATCGTACTGGAACTGGAACAGTTAGCGTTTTTGGCTATCAAATGCGATTTAATTTGCAAGATGGTTTTCCAATGGTTACCACTAAAAAACTACACTTAAAGTCTATTATACACGAATTAATTTGGTTTTTAAGTGGCGATACAAACATCCATTACTTAAAAGAAAATGGGGTTAGAATTTGGGATGAATGGGCTGATGAAAATGGAAACTTAGGTCCAGTTTATGGTTCACAGTGGCGCTCTTGGCCTAAACCAGATGGCGAAAAGATAGATCAGATTACTCAAATTATCGATACCATTAAAAACAACCCAGATTCGAGGAGAATTATTGTCTCAGCTTGGAATGTTGCCGAAATAGAAAACATGGCTCTACCTCCTTGCCATGCATTTTTTCAATTTTATGTAGCAGATGGTAAATTAAGTTGTCAATTATACCAACGCAGTGCGGATATATTTTTAGGCGTTCCATTTAACATTGCTTCTTACGCTTTATTAACCATGATGGTCGCTCAAGTTTGTGGTTTAGCCTGCGGAGATTTTGTACATACGCTTGGAGATGCGCATCTTTACAACAACCACATCGATCAAGCAAAATTACAATTGAGCAGAGGTACTAAGAGTTTGCCAACCATGAAGATTAATCCTGAAGTTATGGATATTTATGACTTTAAGTTTGAAGATTTTAATTTAGAAAATTATGATCCACATCCACACATCAAAGGGATTGTGGCAGTTTAAGCAAAATAGTCATTGCGAGACACAAAGTAATCTCTATAATTACATCCAGATGAGGTTGCTTCGTTTCTTGCAGTGACGTAATCTTTCAATATATATATATGATAACAGTTAACAATGTAACGCTAGTAGTTGCCGTCTCTGAAAATAATGCAATAGGTAAAAACAACCAATTACTTTGGCATTTACCAGCAGACTTGAAACATTTTAAAGAAATAACATCTGGGCATCCAATTATAATGGGACGTAAAACTTATGATTCTATTGGAAGACCATTACCAAACAGAAGAAATATTGTAATTACTAGGCAAAGTGATTTAAACATCGCTAATGTAGAGGTTGTAGGTAGTTTAGAAGAAGCGGTTTCAATCTGTAAAGCAGAAAATGAAGTTTTCGTTATTGGCGGCGCCGAAATCTATAAAGAATCTTTAGCCTTTGCAAACAAAATATTCTTGACAACAGTTCATCAAAAATACGAGGCAGATGTATTTTTTCCAGAGCTCATAAAAAAAGATTGGAAAGAAGTTTCAAAAGAATATCATGAAGCGGATGAAAAAAATAATGTAGCTTACACTTTTTCCACTTTAGAACGCTTATAATTCAATTCTCATAATAAAATTACAATAAGCAGTCCTATTATTTAAAAAAATAATTAGATTTGCCGACTTGTTAAAAAACAGCAGTATAGAAAATAATTACATAACAAAAAATGCAAGGTAAAGGTTTTATTAAATTTATGGCAATACTTTTAGGTATTGTCTGTCTGTATTCTCTCTCGTTTAATCTGGTTACATATAATGTAGAAAAAGACGCTAAAGCGTTTGCCAAAGGTGATGTTGATAAAGAAAAAGCTTATTTAGATTCAATGGCAACGGTGCCAGTTTATCCGATTATAGGGTTAACATACCAACAAGTAAAAGGTAAAGAAATTAACCTGGGTCTTGACTTAAAAGGTGGAATGAACGTTACAATGGAGATTTCATTGGCAGAGTTAACTAAGTCATTAGCTAACAATACTTCTGATGCTTCATTTAATCAAGCTTTATCAAATGCTCAAACGCAAATGAATGCTGGTGGAAAAGATTTCATCTCTTTATTTGTTAATGAATATGAGAAACTTGCACCGAATGGTAAATTGGCAGACTTTTTTGCTACACAAGATAATATTGAACTATTAAAAGGTAATGCATCAAATGACGATGTTAAGAAATTCTTAACGAAAGAAGGTACCAGTGCAATTGATCGTTCATTTACTATTCTTCGTAGTCGTATTGACGGATTTGGTGTTGTTGCGCCTAACATGCAAAAACAAGAGGGTTCTAATAGAATCTTTATTGAGATGCCAGGCGTACAAGACAAAGAGCGTGTACGTAAATTATTACAAGGTTCTGCAGAACTTCAATTTTGGCAAGTATACCAAAACGAAGAAGTTGTTGGTATTTTAGAAAACATTAATAAAACTTTAGCATTAACTGTAAAAGAAAATGCAGTAGTTACGCCAACTACAAATGCAATTGATACTGCTAAAAAAGGAGGAAAGTTAGCTAACTTGACTAAAGACGCAGCGAAAGATACCTCGGCAACCGCAAAGACAGCAGAAGCCGGCAAAGCAAATCCATTATATACGGTTTTAAGTATTCC
>JBBSRF010000231.1:0-4268 GCA_038243335.1 Sphingobacteriales bacterium | reverse complement strand
ATTCTTAGGCGATTTAGCTTCTAGATGATTAATTTCTGTAGGTAAACTTGCAATTTGACGTTGTACATAAGCCACATGTGCTGGATGAAACCTCACATTATACTGTTTAAAAAACTCCAAGCTATTGTCTGTAAAGTTTGCTAACCAATCTTCCTCATCATCTTTAAAACCTACCGGAAGACTTAATTCATTCTGATACACTTTCCAAAGAATTTGCGCTTCCTCTAAACGTTCTGGATAAGTTTTCCAACCTATATTTTTATAATCGATTTGTCCATTAGATACATGTGGAAGAGATTGATTATCATGTGGATTTTCTCTTATTGAAGCAGACCAAAAAGAGGTTCTGTTAGAACTTGTACCAGTTAAGGTAGAACAAAAATACTGATCACATATGGTAAAGGCATCAGCAAAAGCATAATAAAAAGGGATGTCCTTTCTATCAAAATAACCCATAGTTAATGGCATATGCTGATAGGAATTACCTGCTTTTTTTGCTTCTAACCAAGTGTCCATTTTGCCATTATTTCTGGCGCCAACCATATCCGTCCAAGAATGTGGTAGTGAACCCATCCAAGTAATTTTAGAATTTTTAATATCTAATCTAAATGGCGCATAAGTTTCTCCTGCTTTATTAGTCTGGAACCAAAGTGGATTTCCATTAGTTTGTTTAAGTACTCTAGGATCGTTAAAACCCCTTACCCCTTTCAATGAACCAAAAGCATGATCAAAAGAACGATTTTCCTGCATTAGAAAAACTACATGTTCAGCATCTTGATATGTACTACCTGGAGTTGGATTAATAGACATTGCTTTAACTAATGAAGCCGGAACCATATTAGCCATTGTTGTTACTCCTACAAATAAACTGGTTTTTTTTAAGAAATCTCTTCTTGAATCCATAATTTGAAATTAAAATAAAAACGGGGTTGTTTTATTAAAATAACCCCGTTAAGCTATAAATAATTATTTAACCCACCAAGTAGGCTGATTAATTTGGTCATTGTTGTCACCAAATTGACTTGAAATAGCCTTATTAACATTTTCTGCATTATTATTATATTCTGCTTGTGGGTAAATCCATCTAAATGGAATATTTACACCAGCAGGTCTACGAAAAGTAGGATAACCTGTACGTAGATTAGTAAAAAATGCAGTCCATCCATTTTGAAAATAAGTTTGTAAATATTTCTGAGTAATGATTAAATCTATTTTTTGTTCATTGCTAACTGCATTATCAAATTTATTAAGTGGCTTAGTCAAGTAATTTGTAGCTGCATTTTCATTCACATAAGAAGAAAGGTTTGCTACATTACTTTCATAAAACTTAAAGTTAGATTTTACTCCAGTTTCATATAGTGTTTTAGCATCCGCAGTTATCCATCCTTTTACGGCAGCTTCTGCTAAAATTAATTGTTGTTCTGCATAACCTATTAGCACTCTTGGCTCATTTATTGGATCAGAATAGTAACGTTCGTGAACTTTAGACACTTTACCCGCTACAGCTTTCACGTTAGTTTCTGCATATGGCGCAGCAGGGTCTCCTCCTTCGTAAGCAGTAAAATCTGATATTGGTTTTCCTGCCTCTTTGCCTAATCTAGTTTGTGTACAGAAAAGAAACAGACGCGGATCTTCCCTTTCTTTTAAACGTTCAACAAAACTCATATCCATATACATTCCAGAACCAAAACTGCTAGAGTTAAACTCAGGATATCTATTACTCTGTTGGTTTAAGAAAACCAATTTTGCACTTTCATCTTTTGTAAATAGAGTTTCATTAGCATATATATTGGCAAATTGACTTACTACAGCAAGATCGGTCTCAGAAGTTTTTTTAGATAGCGTAAGTAAAACTTTTAAACGTAAGGCATTTACAGCTTTACGCCAGTTCTGTACAGATCCTGAAAAAATAATATCACCTTGTATAATTGCATTTTCTGTTTTTAGAATTACATTAGCATCATTCAATTCTACCAGTATACCCTTAAAAACATCCTTTTGCTTCTCATAAGTTGGCTTATAAATAGGATTCGTTCCTTCTCCATTTAACGCCTGACTGTATGGAATATCTCCAAAAGTAAGTGTCAAATTATAAAAGTAATACGCTCTAAAAAATTTGGCCAATGCATTGTAAGCTTTTAAGTTCAGTTTTGTGGCCGCCTCATCCATTTTTGTAACAATTCTTAAGTTATTAAAGGAGTCAAAATCAGCACGGTTCCATTTATAGTATTGTTCTAAACTTTCGCCATCACTTTGTACCAACATTTTATTAGCGTACAACGGACTAGTACCTCCAAACTCTTGAAATGCTGTCCACTCTATTTTAGTAAGTAGTAATTGCGGGTGAGTTTCTTGTGGTCTATTTGGATCTTTGTTTAAAGCTTCGAGCTCTTTTTTACACGAGATGGTGAAAACACAAACCACCATTAAAAATATATTGATTAACTTTTTCATTTTTGTAGGTATAATTAAAATTTAAGATTAACAGAAAAACCTAAATATCTTGAGGAAGGATCTTGCAAATCAGAGTCGGTACCAAAATCTGGATCTAGGTAAGGTATTTTCTTCCACATGGCAAGATTGTAACCATATAAACTTAAATCAAGTGATTTGATTTTGTTCATTTTAACAATTTTAGAGAGATCATATCCGATAGATACTCTACGAAGCTTTACAAAAGAACGATTGAAGGTATTTGCAAATTTTTCATTTTCAGCTTCGGTTACTCTTGCTCTATATGGATATTGCTGACTCCATGTTTGCCAACTCACTGCTTTAGTATTTGCTGCATACGTACGCGTATCAGTAACTACCGATCCATTAATATCTCGAGTTAATTTACCACCTGTAACCACTACGCCTGTTGGCACATAAATTGGTTTTCCAGCAGTATATTCTGCATCACGATATTCTGTTGAAGATGGATGTTTACCACCCCACCACATTTTTTCTATTGTGGTAGAATTCATGATACCTCCAATAGCACCATCAATATCAATATTAACCACAAAATCTTTAATTTTAAATCTATTTTGGAAACCAAATCTCCAAGTTGGATCAATATTTCCAACTTTTCTTTGAAATGGATCTCTTGTTGGAAGACCGCTATTGGCATCTAGGATTAATTGCCCATCCGCATTTTTTTCCCAAACTGTACTAAAATAGCTATCTGCTCGATCGCCAACTATCAAATTACCAAACTTCAAATTGTTATTATATATTTCTTTAATTTTACGAATTGAAGTAGACCCATTTAAATTTAAGTCCCAAGAGAAATTAGTATTAACTATTGGTTTAATCCCCAAAACTATTTCAAATCCATTTGTTTCATATTTATTGCCATTTACCTTACGCGTAGCAAAACCAGAAGCTTGAGAAACATTTAAATCAATGATTTGATTCTCATCTATAATGTTATAATAGGTTAAATCTAAATTTACTTTATTTTTAAATAAACCTGAAGAAAGACCTAACTCATAAGAAGTAGATTTTTCTGGATTAATTAATGGGTTAACTAAGCCACTACCATAACTTACAGAAGGGATACTACCATATGTTACGTCTTTTGAGTAAACAGATTGAATACTATAAGGAGCCAAATCATTAGATACCTGCGCCCATGATGCATTTAATTTAATATAGTCTACTGCTTTTGGCATTTTAATAAATTGAGATAATATGGTACTGATTGATGCCGAAGGATAGAAGTAAGAATTTGAAACCGATGGTAGCGTAGAAGACCAATCATTACGTGCGGTTACATTTAAATAAACTGCATTAAATAAATCAAGATTAGCAGAGCCATAGACACCTTGAATTTCTTTTTGTTGCAAATTATTACTTGCCTGTACAGGACCTTGGGTATTGTTTAAACTATAAACATAAGGTACAATTATACCGTCTGTACTTTGGTATTGTTGATTATAATTTCTTGAAAATTTAGATGCTCCAGCATTTATAGTGATAGCAACTTTATCATTTAATTGCTTGCCATAAGTTGCTAAAAAATCGGTATCAAAATTAGTTTGACTTGAATTCCAATTTCTATAATCGCCATTCCTAGAATCTCCATAATTCAAATAAGACTTAGGACTTTGCATATCTTCGAAAAGATTGGAATTTCTTAAATTTGCTCTTGCTTGTAAAGTTAAACCAGGAGCAACTGTCCAAGCTAAGCGCATTAATCCATCAATAGTATTTTTATTGTGCATTTGATTAAGCTCGTAGGCAGCAAAATAAGGATTATTGTACCAAGCATAATTATAATT
>JBBSRF010000230.1:0-4343 GCA_038243335.1 Sphingobacteriales bacterium | reverse complement strand
CTAACTGCAAATGTTAAAGGTTTAAGTCTAAAATACTTCCTAACATCAGCAGATACGGCAGTGAAACTATAATCACCGAAATATCTTTCTATACCTAACCTATATTTAAAGCCATCTAAAGGAGCAGTTAGGCCAAAAATGCTATTATCACCAATAAAAGATGCATTAGTCTGAAATATTGCAAATGGTTTAAGTGGAATTCCAAGTGTGTTAGTAGCCTCGTCATTAGGTACTCTTTGTCTATCAGAACCCAAAAAATAAGCAGGATATCCACCAACATCTTGATAGTAATTGTTAAATCTATCTAAACGATAGCTATAATGAGAATAAGCAGTTCCAAGCTCAAAACGATGTGCTTTGTTAAATGGATAAGAACCGAATACCTCAACTTTATCTTCAAAAGTTCTTAAGATATTGGTGCTTATAGTATCCACTTGATTTCCTGGAGATGCAGGATTATATGCGCCAAAAGTTCTAAAGCCTGTAACATAAGGAACATGTGAACCAGCTATTCCCCAATTAATTCTGCTTTTTTGATTAATATAAGCAACCAATCCACCAAAGTCATAAATCTCGCCATTTATAGATAGGTTTGCAATAATTTGATTACGCCCCAATATATCACTAAACATTCCTATAATACCACCTTGTAAGCCTGTTCCAAATCTACTTGTTGAAGCCCCAACACCACTATTAGCCAAATAATCTAATTTAAATTTAGGCCTGTAAGGAACGGTTTTTAATGAATCTGTTGTTGTTTTCTCAAAACGCTCAAAATTATTAAGATTAGAGTTTACAATATTTACCCCAATATTTTCCATTGGAGGAAGAATTGCAGCATCAAAGTTTACATCTTGAGCGTTTACAGTTTTAGCTTTAAAGTTACTTAATGGGGAGTTGTATAAAGTATAACGTTGATAACGATAATAACTGTAAATGATGTCGTCATTTCTTGAAACTGTAATTGCAGGAGAGAACTCAGTAATTCCACTAATACCTGTAAAGTAATCCGTAAGTTGCTTAACAATATTATCTTTTAAAGTATATTCATATAAATTTCTAAAACCATCTCTATTAGATAGAAAGAAAATACGTTTACTATCTCCAGAGAATTGTGCATTTAAATTGTTAGCTCCAGGAAATACAGGAATGTTACTTAATGTTTGTGTTGGGATATCATAAACCGTTAAGTTAATAGGATTAACCGCATTAATATTTTTAGTCATCACAGCTGCTCTATCGCTAGAAAACACTATCTTATTTCCATCTGGAGAATAATTTGGGGCATAATCCGAATATTCATCATTGGTGATCTGTTTAACTTCCTTAGTTGTTAAATTATAAGAAAATATATCACTTTGTCCTTCAATCATACCAGAAAACGCAATATCATTTCCATTGGGTGCCCAACTTAAATTACCGAACTGTTCCACTTTACCCATTGCAGCTTGTAGTACAGTATTTCCATTAGCTACATCAACAATTAACAATTGGTTTTTTCCTTTACTAAAAATACTAAAAGCAAACTGCTTACTATCGGGAGACCATGTGCCAGCAGATTCAATAAAGTTAAAATCGTCTATATGAGTATTAGATATCTGACTACTTATTTTTTTAATTATTTTACCAGTTTTGGCATCAGCTAGAAATAAATCTATACCAAATAAGTCTTTTTCAGATAGAAAAGCAAGATATTTACCATCTGGACTAATTGCCGGGGCAACATTCATATTACCACCGTTTTTATTGTCAATTATTTTTGTACCGGAAATTTTAATCTGCGAGCTATCTGCTTTTAACAATGGTCTATAATGCTGTTCAATTGAATTTTTCCATAAACCAGATAATGTTTTATCATCATAACCTAGCGTGTATTTAATTCCATTTTCATAACCATATCTTGCTGTCGCCTTAAATAAAGGGACTATAGTTGTATCACCATATAATGAGCCAATAAATGTCCAAAATGCTTGTCCGTAACGGTAAGGGAAGTACTTGTTAGAGTTAGTTAAGTCTTTTAAAGATGGAATATCTCTATTTAGCATTGCGTCTCTCATCCACATAGATGTAAATGCATCTTTTTTACCCACAGATAAATACTCTGCCATTCCTTCTACCATCCAAAGTGGTGTATTGCTAATGCCTTCTAAGCTAATGGAATCTTTTTCTAGTAATAAGTGATATTGAAACGCATGCACCAACTCATGTCCTAGTACATGCCTTGTTTGACTATTTAAATCTAGAATAGGCATTATAACCCTATTTTTTAGTGCCTCTGTAACACCACCTGTACCAACTCCAACCTCTCCATTTAATGCGGTAGTTTGTTGAAAATCAGGATGATTATTATATAATATGATAGGATTTTTCTTTAAAAAAGTATCTCTAAAAACTTCTTGATGCATTTTATACCAAGTTTCAGCATCCTGAGCAAACTTTTTTAATAATTTGTCATTATTAAGATAATAATAGATTTCAAAATGTGGAGTTTGTAAAACTTTAAAATCTTCACTTTTATATCTAACTCTATTTTGACCAAAATATTGAGCTTGAACAGCCGTTAATGATGATAAAATAAATAACAAAATCATCAAAGACTTTTTTGGTATGGCTATTTTTATATTCATGGTACTTATTTTAAGAACTAGTCTTTTTAAATTACGAAAAAAAAATGAAACTAGATTTAATTGATTAACCTCCATTATTTTTATCTTTTTCTTTTTGTTCCTGACGTTGTTTTCTCTTTAAATCTCTTTCTTCCTTTTTTGTTAAAGGTAATATTGCAGTTGTTTTTTGCTTTGTTGGAATTTCAGTAGTTTTCTTTTCTTCTATTTTTTGTTTTTCTGCTTCAATTTTTGGTATTTGCATTTCAACATTATCAGGAATTTGAGTATCTAAAGAGTCTATAGAAACACTATCTGTTGCCACCGTATCAATTGATTGAACTGGAGTAGGACAGTTAAACTTTCTGGTTATTTCTACTTTTGCTTTTGGAAATGGTCCATAAGTATATCCGCTTGTAGGATCTTGATATACTTTTTCCATAAATTTGGCAAAAATTGGTAATGCTGTACGTGAACCTTCACCTTGTTCTCCGTTTTTAAAGTGAGCTGTTCGTTCATCACAACCTACCCAAACACCTGTAACTAAATCTTTTGTAATTCCCATATACCACGCATCTACATAGTCTGAAGATGTGCCAGTTTTGCCGCCAATTTGATTATTTTTTTTCCATAGATCCCATTCCCACAATGCCCTTGATGTTCCACCAGGCTCATCCATTCCGCCTCTAAACATATATAACATTAACCATGCAATCTCTTCAGTTAATACACGTTTAGTTTTCGGTTTAAATTCTTCGATAATATTATCATTTTGATCGGTAATCTTTTCTACTAAAATAGGATCAGTTTTTACACCTTCATTTAAAAAAGTACTATATGCTTTAACCATTTCATATACAGAAACATCATTTGGACCTAAACTTACTGATGGAACAGATTCTAAATGGCTATCTATACCACATTCTTTAGCCCACTTTACAACATTATCCCAACCCACTTTTTCAGTAACTTGTGCTGTTACAGTATTTACAGATTTACCCATTGCCCAACGTAAGGACATATCTTGATAGGTATAATTCCAGTCTGCATTTTTAGGTTCCCAGTATTCTGTTTTACCCTTATTTTGATAAGCAATTTTAACTGGTTTATCTACAAAAGTATCACAAGGGCTCATTCCGCTTTCTAAGGCGGCTAAATAAGCAAATGGTTTAAACGTAGATCCAGCTTGGCGCTTAGCTTGATTAACGTGATCATATTTAAAAAACTTATGGTCGATGCCACCAACCCAAACTTTAATTTTGCCACTTTTAGGCTCCATTGTCATCATTCCGGTATTCATTATTTTTCCATAATAACGGATAGAATCTATAGTTGAAAACAGGGTATCTCTATCTCCACTGTAAGAAAAGATTCTCATTTCTTTCTTTTTATTGAAATAGGCATCTATAGAATCTGTATTGTTGTTGTATTTTTTCTGCAGTAGCGCATAAATAGGTAAATTTTTCTTTGCTCTTTCAGGATAGTCTACTTTTTTTCGTTCCGAATCTTCCCAAGGATCTTCATTTCCCCAAACATTATAAAAACGCTTTTGTAAGGTTCTCATCTGATTTTTAACGGCTTCTTCAGCATAATTTTGAAGTTTAGAGTCTATTGTTGTATAAATTTTTAAGCCGTCTTCATATAAATCAATATTGTTATCCTCACACCATTTCTCTAAATATTTATCAACAGCAGCTCTTAAATATGAATCTCCATCACTACCGTCAATCATTTTGCCTT
>JBBSRF010000229.1:0-4380 GCA_038243335.1 Sphingobacteriales bacterium | reverse complement strand
TGAGTTATGAGTTATGAGTTGGAATTCGATAACTATTAAGCGTTACAATAAATTATGTATAAAAGAGATTTAATTACAGCAGAAATTCAGAAACTAGCTCAAGTTTTAGCCAAAATATTAGGTTTAAAAGTAGAACTGAAATTGAAAGAAGCTGAAGATTTGTTTAATGAAACATTAATAAATAGTTTCGGCTTAGAAAGAAGTTTATTATTAAATAATGATATCGCACCTTTTTCTGCTTGGTTAGAAAATTCAAATCTTAATGCTGAGCAGTTAAATTCTTTAGGCGACTTTCTATTTAGTGATTTAGATTTTGAAAAAAATCAAATCATTTCTCAACTATTTGCCCAAAAGTTAAATTTAATTTATCAATGTTTAGCAGACAAGCATCAGACTGTTCACCTGATTAACATGGGAAGGCAAAAATATATTGAGCAATATATTTAAGATAAAAGACAATGGAAATTTTAAAATGGCAGAAGATCGCTTCTAAATATTTAGTAAATGAGCGCTGGGCCACCTTAAGAGTTGACACTTGCAAATTGCAGAATGGAGCTATCAAGGATGACTATTATGTATTGGAATATCCAAATTGGGTAAATGCTGTTGCATTAACAAAATACAATAAAATTATTCTAGTAAGGCAATATCGATTTGCAGCTGATATTATTTCTTTAGAAATTCCAGGTGGCGTGATAGATGATGGAGAAGAACCTGAGACAGCAATAATTAGAGAGCTACAAGAAGAAACTGGTTATAGCTTTGAAAGTTGCGAATTGATTGCCACACTTTACCCTAATCCAGCTACTTCTACAAACAAAACCTTTACCTATTTATTAAAAGGCGGAGTTAAAACCCATGAGCAACATTTAGATGAACATGAGATTTTAAATGTTGAAGAATACACGATAGATGAAGTTAAACAATTATTGAAAGATAATAAAATTGACCAGGCACTGCATGTTGCAGGCTTGCATTATGGTTTAATGTATTTGTAATTTGATACTTTATAAGAAATGCCTCGAAATTTCGAGGCATTTCTTATAAAGTATAGAAAAAAGAACGTCCAGAATTAGATTGCCGCGTTGCTCCTTCTCGCAATGATGAATAATACTAACTCATTTTCAGTTTCTTCTGAATGTCATTAACGTAAGCTTTAAATTTTTTATCAGTTTCTATTAAATCTTCTACAGTTTGGCAAGCATAAATCACGGTAGAATGATCACGACCACCAAAGAATGCACCAATTGTTTTTAATGATGATTTAGTATGACTTTTCGATAAATACATGGAGATTTGGCGAGCCTGTACAATTTCACGCTTACGAGTTTGTGATTTTACCATTTCAATTGGCACTTCAAAATATTCACAAACTAGTTTTTGAATATATTCCATCGATATTTCTTTCGATGTGTTTTTAATGAAATTCTTCAACATCTGTTTTGCCAAAGCTAAATCAATGTCTTTTTTATTCAACGTAGATTGTGCTAACAAAGAAACCATCGCTCCTTCTAACTCACGTACGTTGTTGTCAATATTGTGCGCTACATATTCTACCACATCGCTTGGTAGTTCAATACCATCTGCATACATTTTCTTTCTAAGGATAGCTATACGTACTTCCAAATCAGGAACTTGTAAATCTGCAGATAATCCCCATTTAAAACGACTCAATAATCTTTCTTCTAATCCAGCTAAATCTTTAGGGGCTTTATCAGATGTTAAAATTACTTGCTTACCAGATTGGTGTAAGTGATTAAATATATGGAAGAAAATATCTTGTGTTTTTTCCTTACCGGCAAAGTTGTGCACATCATCCATAATGATGACATCCATAGCTTGATAAAAATTAACAAAATCGTTAATGGTATTGTTCTTTAATGAATCTACAAATTGTTGGCAAAACTTCTCGCAAGAAACATAGATAACCAATTTATCTGGCATGCTACGTTTAATCTCATTACCTATGGCTTGCGCTAAGTGCGTTTTACCAAGCCCTACTCCACCATAAATCATTAAAGGATTAAATGAGGTACCTCCTGGTTTTGCGGCAACTGCGTATCCAGCAGAACGAGCTAAACGATTGCAATCTCCCTCAATGTAATTCTCAAAAGTGTAATTTGGATTTAATTGCGGATCAACGTTTAATTTCTTTAACCCTGGTATTATAAATGGATTTCTAATGTCCTTATTTATTGATACTGGAATTGGCATTGATTGCATTTTTGCTTCTGCCCCATTTCCGTTAGAGGGCATATTTGTAGTGTATGGTGAGCCGCTATTTGATGATTTATCAACAACAATATTATACTCTAATCTTCCTTCATCTCCCAATTGCTTTTTTACTGTTTTACGAAGTAGACCAACATAATGCTCTTCTAACCATTCGTAAAAAAATAAACTAGGCACCTGGATGGTTAAAACCTTTCCGTCTAATTTAAGTGCTGATATCGGTTCGAACCAAGTTTTGAAACTTTGAGCTGGAATGTTATCCTTAATTATTTGGAGACAGTTTTGCCATACTTCGGTACAAGTTTTTTCCATTGTTATTTTATAATTTATTGGTTTTCAGTTCTAATAAGGACATTACGGACTTGCCCTTTTGGAACATCGAATATTCAAAAAATTATCAACAAAAAGAACTAAAATTTCAAATATTTTGTAAGTAGTTCAGATGCAGTGCCATAACCCGCTTGACCTAAATTTTTTCTGTTGATAACTATTTTTTAACATAAATTTAATATTCGCCAAAGACATTTCTCATACAATCTGCCATTTCACCAAGCGTTGCATAAGCCTCTACTGCAATTAAAATAAATGGCATTAAATTCGCATCTGAGTTAGCAGCACTACTTAAGTTTTCTAATGCAATTTTAACAGCAGCATTATTACGGTCTTGCTTTAATTCGTTTATTTTATCTGTCTGTATTGTTCGAATAGATTCATCTATGGTTAAAGTATCTGTTATCCCTTCCTTTTCTTGTGTAAACTTATTTACGCCAACAATCACTCTCTCTGCAGACTCTACTTCTTTTTGATATTGATAAGCTGAATTTGCAATCTCTTGTTGTATGTAGCCATTTTCTATAGCATTAACAGAACCACCCATTACATCAATTTTATCAATATAAGACTGTGCTGCAGCTTCAATTTCATCTGTCAATGTCTCTACAAAATAAGAGCCAGCCAGAGGATCAACAGTATCTGTAACGCCACTTTCAAAAGCAATAACCTGTTGTGTACGCAGGGCGATTTTAGCTGCAGCTTCTGTTGGTAAAGATAATGCTTCGTCATATCCATTAGTGTGTAAGGATTGTGTGCCGCCTAAAACTGCAGCCATTGCTTGATTAGTTACACGAATAACATTATTTAATGGTTGCTGAGCTGTTAAAGTAGAACCACCAGTTTGTGTGTGGAAACGGAGCATTTGTGCTTTAGGATCTGTGGCTCCTAAAGATTTTGTAATATGAGCCCACATTCTTCTAGCTGCTCTGAATTTTGCAATCTCTTCAAAGAAATTATTATGGCAGTTAAAGAAGAATGATAATCTTTTTGCGAAAATATTAATATCTAAGCCTTTTTCTAACGCCGCATTTAAATATGCTTTACCATTTGCCAATGTAAATGCTAACTCTTGCACAGCTGTAGATCCAGCTTCGCGAATATGATAACCAGAGATAGATATCGTGTTCCATTTTGGCACCTCTTTACTGCAGTATTCAAAAATATCTGTTATAATTCGCATTGAAGGTTTAGGAGGATAAATGTAAGTTCCTCTTGCGGCATATTCTTTTAGTATATCGTTTTGTATTGTTCCAGAAATTTCTTTCAAATCTGCACCTTGCTTTTTAGCTAAAGCAATATACATAGCTAATAAAATAGATGCAGTAGCATTAATTGTCATCGATGTGGTGATCTTTTCTAGCTCAATTCCATCAAATAAAATTTCTAAATCTTTTAAAGAATCTATTGCAACCCCAACCTTACCAACTTCTCCTTCAGACATTTCATGATCAGAATCATAACCAATTTGAGTAGGTAAATCAAATGCTACTGACAATCCCATAGTTCCTTGTGCGAGTAAATAGTGGTATCGTTTATTAGATTCTTCGGCTGTTGAGAAACCGGCATATTGTCTCATTGTCCACAAACGACCACGGTACATATCTTTTTGAATACCTCTAGTATAAGGGAATTCCCCAGGTGATTCTTTTAATGGCTTTGCAGATGTATATATATCTTTTATTTCAATACCCGATGTTGTGGTGCGTTTTTTATTACTCATTTTTAATATTTATTAAAATAATTTTAGAATATTCTTTTTAAACAATTCTATTGTTAAATTTTTGAATGTCCGTAATGTTACCCATAGTTAAAAAC
>JBBSRF010000228.1:0-4465 GCA_038243335.1 Sphingobacteriales bacterium | reverse complement strand
CTTCCGATCTCATCGCAAAACCCTACAGTAAAAAACCCTCCCCGCAATTTTGTAAGTTCTGCAAATCAATCCTCTACAGACAAAACTTACCCTTATTATATCAATTGGGAATTTGCCTCTTATGAACGTGGTCAGAGAATTACTGATAGATTAACGACGATGAATAAAATTACTGCAGATAGCATGCGTAATTTACAAACAGATTCATACAGTTTAGTTGCAGAAAACTTATTGCCTTCTATCTTACCCTTATTAAACACTGGCCACCTTAATGCTACTCAAAAAGAAGCATTTAATATTATATCTAAATGGAATAAGTATTTTGAAGCAAATGAAATTGCAGGTAGTGTTTTCGATTTATGGAGTAAAAAATTAATAGAAAATATTTGGGCAGATGATTTTATGATCGCAGATATTCCAATGCGTTATCCTTCAAGAGATCGCACTATTGAGTTAATACAAAAAAATCCTAATTCTAAATGGTTTGACAATGTAAACACGAGTCAAATAGAAACATTAACAGATTTAGTAAATTCTTCATTCAAATTTACCTGTGACAGTTTAGAAAGAAAATTTGGGCCAATTGGAAAAGATTGGTATTGGGGAAATGTTAAAGGAACAAACGTGCCTCATTTAGCTAAAATACCAGGACTTGGTTCTAAGAAATTGTTAATCGGAGGCGCTAAAAGTACGGTTAATGCAATTAGCGAAAATAATGGTCCATCTTGGAGAATGGTTGTTGAATTGGGTAAGAATGTAAAAGCTCATGGCGTATATCCAGGCGGTCAATCTGGCAATCCTGGAAGTCCATTTTACGATAATATGGTAGATACTTGGGCACAAGGGAAACTTAATGACTTGTTTTTTATGCAATCTCCTAATGATAAATCAGGTAAAATAATTTCTACTTATAAAATTTCAAAAAAATAATATGGTATTTTTAATTATCATCATCGCTTCTTTTTTATTACAATTAGTTTTACCCTGGTGGATAGTGATTTTAATTTCTTTCGCTACATGCGGAATATTAGGTAAAACTGGAAAAATATCATTTTGGCAACCACTTTTTGCAATTTTATTACTTTGGATAGGAATGGCATTATTTAAAAGCATACCTAATGATAATGTATTAGCAACTAGAGTTGCCGAAATGCTAAGTGTTAAACAATGGCCAATAGTATTGGCTTTAACTGGTATAATTGGAGGTTTAGTTGCTGGTATTTGTGGTTTTTGTGGTTACCAATTTAGAAAAAACATGATCAATACAAAAACTACTAACTAAAATTATAAATCTTCGTATTTTTGTGCAGTGAGCGTAAACAATGAGCAAATTTTTTCTATACATAATGAAGCTACATTTAATAAAGTTGCTTTAAAAATTTTCCAGCTTCAAGCTGAGAATTGCGCTGTTTATAAAGATTATATTTATCACTTAAACATAAATCCTTTATCTATACAAACTGTTAAGGAAATTCCGTTTTTACCAATTAGCTTTTTTAAAACACATAAAGTTGTAAGCTCAATAGCTAAACCAGAAATTGTATTTAGTAGCTCGGGTACAACAGGTTCAATTACTAGTAAACATTTAGTAAATGAGGTAAAAATTTACGAAGAAAGCTACAACCAAGCCTTTAGACAGTTTTATGGATATCCAGAAGACATTTGTATTTTGGCATTACTCCCTTCTTATTTAGAGAGAGATGGTTCTTCTTTAATTTACATGGTAGATGATTTACTAAAACAAAGTAAACATCCAAAAAGCGGTTATTTTCTGCATGATTTAACCAATCTCCATCAAACGCTATTAACCTTAAAAAAAGCTAAACAAAAAACAATTCTAATTGGTGTTACTTACGCTTTATTAGATTTTTTAGAGCAATTTCAAACCAATTTTCCAGAACTTATAGTAATGGAAACCGGAGGAATGAAAGGTAAACGAAAAGAAATGATCCGAGAAGAGTTACATGAAATTTTAAGTGCTGGATTTGGTGTTAATGATATTCATAGCGAGTATGGGATGACCGAATTATTATCTCAAGCTTATTCTTACGGTAAAGGTATTTTTGATTGCCCAGCCTGGATGAAAATTATATTAAGAGACACTTCAGATCCATTAAGTTTATTGCAAGGGAAACAAAGTGGAGGAATTAATGTAATCGATCTGGCTAACATTAACTCTTGTTCCTTTATCGCAACGCAAGATTTAGGCAAACTACACGCAGATGGAAGTTTTGAGATTTTAGGAAGGTTTGACAATGCAGATATTAGAGGTTGTAATTTATTAGTTCAATAAATTAATTCTTAAATCTAACATCAAATTTGAAAATTCTTTTTGAAATTAATTTAACACTCTTCGCATCAGCATGATTTGGGTTCATCACATAATTAAATTCTTCTTCAACAAGTACCGAAGGCACCTTCATTAATAAACATTTATCCTCCTTCACAAAACTATTCCCTAACTCCTTAATCTTTTCAATTGCAGGCTCTACTTTCCAATCCTTAGGCAATTCATTAACTTCAATCGTTTTCACGTTATGATCTGGAACTTCAAATACTGCCAATATATATTCACTATCTAAATTTTCTGGCCTTAAATGAACTAAAACTTCCATTACCGCCATAGCTCTGCTACCAGCAAAATAAACCAAAGCTGTTCCTTTATCGTTCCATCTGCCACCATATTGCTTGGCTCCTGCCCCACTTAGATCTTCAATATAATTAGGGGAAGATATTCTATAGACTAACATTAGCTAAAAACACCATGTTCTATACGACCCAAAATATCTAAAACCATTTTAAACCCTATACGAGTATCTAATAGATTAAATGGAATTTCTCCACCTAAGGCTAGATTTGGAGTTTTTACCCAGCCACTAAAAGCTCTTTCAGAACCTAAAACCTCAATGCCTCGTTCATATAAACGAGCCAGTTCTATTGCCTTATCAGCATATTCGGTTTTAACTAGAGTAGTTGGCGTATAACGTTGTAAAGTGCGTTCTGAAATATGTAAAACTGTTGCTATTTCTTCTAATGTAAGTGATATTTTTTTTGCCAAAGCCAACAATGCTTTTTTCGTAATTCCTTTTCTAGCCAATTGTAACAAATCGAAATCGGTAGGGTTTGAATATTGATTACCCATCATAGCAACCATAGGTGAATAATTAGCAACATTATAAACCACCATAGGCTCTTCAACTTTAGAAATATCTTCTATCTTCTTTTTCATTCCAGACAATTATATCCAAATATATACATTTTGTCCGATATTAAAAATTATTTCAAAAAAAATCCCGCACAAAGCGAGACTTTTTATATATCTTAAATCAAAGATTTATAGCTATTTAGCAATTAATAAAAAGTAATTTTTCTTACCTTTTTGAACAATAATAAATTCATCATTAATTAAATCTTTCAATGAATAAGTTGAAGAAGCATCCGCAACTTTCGTTTTATTGATACTTAATCCGCCGCCCTGAACAGTTTTTTTAACTTCTCCTTTTGATGGAAAAACAGTAGTTTTTTCTGCTAATAATGTTGCCGTATCAATTCCTCCGGCTAATTCTTCTTTAGAAATTTCAAATTGAGGCACTCCTTCAAACATCTCCAATACACTTTTAGAATCTAAAGTTTGTAAAAACTCTAATGCGCCATTCCCGAATAAAAATTCAGAAGTTTTAATAGCAGTTTCTAATGCATCTTCAGAATGGGTTTTTATCGTAATATCTTCAGCCAATGCTTTTTGTAAAATACGCAAATGTGGTGCAGCATCATGCTCAACTTCTAAAGCTTCAATTTCTACTTGTGTTTTTAAAGTGAAAATTCTAATCCATTTTTTAACATCATCATCAGAGGCATTTAACCAAAATTGGTAGTATTTATAGGGAGAAGTTTTTTCTGCATCTAACCAAATTGCCCCACTTTCTGTTTTTCCAAACTTAGTGCCATCAGCTTTTTTAATTAATTGCGTAGTTATTGCATAAGCAGTTCCTTGGTCTTTTCTTCTAATTAATTCTGTACCAGTTACAATGTTACCCCACTGATCTGAACCACCCATTTGTACCAAACAGTTCATGTTTTTCCACAAATAGTAGAAATCGTAACCTTGTATCAATTGGTAACAAAACTCAGTAAAAGACAAGCCATTATCACCATCTAAACGTCTTTTAACACTATCTTTAGCCATCATATAGTTAACCGTGATATGTTTACCCACATCTCTAATAAATGTGAACAAGTTCATATCTTTAAACCAATCGGCATTGTTAACCATTACTGCGCCATTACCTGCATCCTCAAAAGTTAAAAATTTAGCCAATTGCTTTTTCATCCCATTAAGGTTATGCTCAATCATTTCTGGGGTTTGCAAATTGCGCTCATCAGATTTCCCAGACGGATCGCCAACCATACCGGTTGCGCCACCCACTAAAGCAAAAGGCTTATGCCCTGCTCTCTGAAAATGGAT
>JBBSRF010000227.1:0-4572 GCA_038243335.1 Sphingobacteriales bacterium | reverse complement strand
TTAACTTGCGAAAGAGCTGAGTTGAAAAGTGGTCAGAATGTATTAGAATTAGGCTGCGGATGGGGCTCTTTATCTCTATATATGTCTGCAAAATTTCCAGAAAGTAATTTTACAGTAGTATCTAATTCGGCAACGCAAAAGGTTTTTATTGATGAAGCTGCAAAGAAACGAGGCATAGAAAACATAACTGTGCTCACCGCAGATATGAATACTTTTACAATTGCAGATAGTTTTGATCGTGTAGTATCTGTAGAGATGTTTGAGCATATGCGTAATTATAAATTATTACTGGCGAAAGTTTCATCCTTTTTAAAACCTGATGGTAAGTTATTCGTGCATATTTTTACGCATAAAACATTAGCCTACAAATATGAAGTAATTGATGAAAGTGATTGGATGAGTAAATACTTCTTTACTGGCGGGATTATGCCTTCAAATCATTTGTTCTTCTACTTTAATGACGATTTGAAAATTGAAAAACATTGGGTTGTTAATGGTACAAATTATGGCAAAACATCTGAAGCTTGGTTAAGCAATATGGATAAATACAAACAAGAAATTATGCCAATTTTAGCGCAGACTTACGGCAATGCTGATGCTGTGAAATGGTGGGTTTATTGGCGGTTATTTTATATGGCTTGTGCTGAATTATTTAACTATAATAAAGGAAATGAGTGGATGGTTTGTCATTATTTGTTTAGCCCCATCCGACCTCCCCAAAGGGGAGTGGCTGTTAATGCTTAAGCAAAGCAATGGTTGTTAAATAATAAAATAGTTTTAGATGGAAAATATTAACTCCTCCCCTTTGAGGAGGTCGGGAGGGGCTTTAGCAATTATAGGTAGTGGAATAGCCGGAATGGGTTGTGCCCATTTTTTACACCAAAAATATGACATCACTTTATTTGAGGAGTTGGATTACATTGGCGGTCATACCAATACGGTAACGGTTAATGAGGATGGAAAGCCAGTTTACATAGACACAGGTTTTATGGTTTTTAACTTTGAAACTTATCCGAATCTATGTGAACTTTTTAAAGAAATAGATGCACCTATTAAAAAAACAGATATGTCTTTCAGTGTACAATATTTACCTAGTAATTTAGAATATGCTGGCTCGAGTGTACGTCATCTTTTTGCGCAAAAGCGGAATATCTTTAATCCATCTTTTTTAAAAATGTTATTGCAAATTAACCGTTTTAACAAAGAAAGCGTTGCTATTTTAGAGGATCCAACTTTTGCAAATTATTCTTTAGGACAATACGTAAAAGAATTCGGTTATGATGATGATATGGTATGGAAGTACTTGATTCCAATGAGTTCTGCAGTATGGTCTACACCAATGGATCAAATTTTGGATTTCCCTGCAGTTTCTTTGATTCGTTTCTTTAAAAATCATGGCTTTTTAGGTTTAGATACCCAACACCAATGGTATACTTTACACAATGGGAGCCAAGCTTATAGAGAAAAATTAATTGAACCTTTTAAAGATCAAATTAAAACTAAAACCAAAATTATCTCGGTAGAAAGATTAGAAAATGGAAAAGTTTTGGTAAAAACTGAAAAAGGCGAAGAATTAGAATTTGATAAAGTAATTATGGCTAGTCATGCTAACCAAACTTATAATATTGTAAAACAAAAAACGGAAGATGAAGAAAGGTTACTTTCTAAATTTAAATATCAATCAAATTTGGCTGTACTACATAAGGATAAAAAACAAATGCCAAAGAAAAAATTAGCTTGGAGCAGTTGGAATTATAGAGTAGAGAAACAAGGAGACATTTTAGTTCCAAGCACTATTTATTGGATGAATCAACTGCAAGGGGTATCAAAAAAAGTGGATTATTTCGTTTCTATCAATCCATCAGCTACTTTAGATCAAACTAAAATTATTAAACAAATACCTTATGAGCATCCATTATTTGATGTGCCAGCTATGCAAGCTCAACAAGAGCTATACAAACTAAATAAAACTGGACCAATTTATTATTGCGGCAGTTATTTTAAATATGGTTTTCATGAGGATGCGTATAAAAGTGCGGTGGATTTATGTAAGGGACTGTAAGTAACTTTGTCATCCAGAGCATAGCGAAGGATCTGATTTGTAAATATTTTTTAATACAGATTCTTCATTGCACACAGAATGACATAAATTGAATAAAAATGAATTTGAACTCATCAATATATACTGCAAAGGTTATGCATCATAGGTTAAGTCCTAAGAAGCACTCTTTCTGGTATAACATTTATCTATTTTACATAGATTTAGATGAGCTAGAATTATTAACTAAAAAACTTCGCTGGTTTAGCTATAACAAATTTAATTTATTCAATTTTAGAGATAGCGACCATTTAAAGCTGGAGGATGAACTTGGCCAATCAAAACTAACTGTTAAACAACAAATTACTGATTACATTAAATCCAACGGAGTTGAAATTGGAAATGGAAAAATAAAATTATTAACAAATATGCGAGTTTTAGGCTATAATTTTAATCCTGTTTCTTTCTATTTTTGTTTTGATGAAAATGAAATTCCTTTGTGTGCAATTGCAGAAATTAACAACACTTATCATGAAATGAAAATGTTCTTTTTTGGAAAGGACGATTTAACAAATAATGCATTTAAACAAAAGGCTGAGAAATTATTTTATGTATCTCCATTTATTGATTTAGACACTATTTTTGATTTTAATCTCTTAATTCCGAATGAAAAACTGGATATTAAGATAGATGATTATGATAAAGAAGGAAATAGATTTTTTATCAGTACTTTAAAGGGAGAAAGAAAATTACTTACCAATAGAAGTATGCTTCGCTATTTTTTTTCAATACCCTTAATTCCTTTGCAAGTAATGGCATTAATTCATTGGCAGGCACTAAAATTGTGGATGAAGAAAATTAATTATCGATCAAAGTCATCAAACCAAGAATTACAAAAAGACGTATATAAGCCTTATAAACACTAATAAAATTTAAAATGTCACCTCTCACACTAACAAAATTTAAGCCTAGTTTTTATGAAAATACAGTTTTAACTGCGTTGAATAAAATGAATAAAGGGTTTTTGAATTTAACATTGCCTAGCGGAGAAAATTTCCAAATTGGAAATCCAAAATCTAATACGTGTGCTAATATTGAAGTTAAAAGTGTTGATTTTTTTAAATATTTAATCTTATACGGAAATATTGGTTTTGGAGAGGCTTATGTTAAAGGATTTTGGGAGACAGATAACATTACAAATATCATTAAATGGGTAATTTTAAATATAGATAATGCACCTTCTGTTTCTGGAAGCAAAGCCAAAACGTTAGGCTTAAATATTTTTAAATGGTTTAATCGTATTTACCATAACAATCGCTCAAATAGTATTACAGGTTCAAAGAAAAATATAGCAGAACATTACGATTTAAATAACGATTTCTTCGCCACTTTTTTAGATCAGTCGATGACCTATTCGGCTGCCTATTTTAAAAGCCCAGATTTAACTTTAGCCGAAGCTCAAGATGCAAAATATCGTCGCCTTTGTGAGCAGTTGCGTTTAAAAGAAACAGATCATGTGCTAGAAATAGGAAGTGGCTGGGGTGCAAATGCGATATTTATGGCTCAAAATTATGGTTGCAGAGTTACCTCAGTAACTATTTCAAAAGAACAGCAAAGGTTAGCGCAAGAAAGAGTTGCAGCAGCAGGCTTAACACACAAAGTTGATATTATCATTAGAGATTACAGGAATATTGAAGGTCAATTTGATAAAATTGTTTCTGTAGAAATGCTAGAAGCGGTAGGACATAATTATTTAGAAATTTATTTTGCTAAATGTGCAGAAGTTTTAAAGCCTAATGGAATTTTAGCCTTTCAAGTAATTACAAGTCCTGATAGTAGGTATCAAAGTTTAAGAAGAGGTGTAGATTGGATACAGAAGCACATTTTTCCTGGTTCTTTGTTGCCATCAGTTGCTATAATTAACAAAGCCATCAATAACACTAGCGATTTAACCATGGTAGATTTAAAAGATTTAGGTTTAGATTATGCAAAAACATTAAAGTTATGGTTTGAAGAATTTAATCATAAACTTAATGAGGTTAAAGAATTAGGCTTCGATGAGCAATTTATTCGTAAATGGAATTATTATTTAAACTATTGTGAAGCTGCATTTGAAATGCGCAATATTAATGTAATGCAAATGGTTTATGCTAGGCCTAATACAATAGAAAGATAGGATACATAAAAAAAGGTTCGCTGCAAAGCCAACCTTTTTTTATATGTTTTGACGTCATTGCGATGCCAATTTTTCATTGGGAAAAGTAATTTTTTCTGCTTGTATTTTTGAACTAACAGATTTCTCGTCGCTCCGCTCTGTCGAAAGGACGAAAAAAGGTTTGGTAAATCAATTCCCCTTCAGGGGATTTAGGGGTTCAATCTCGTCTTCTGCTACCGCCACCGCCACTAGGCCTACGGTTTCCTCCACCAGCATTTGCACTAGCTGTGCTACCTGTATGATTTGGCTTTCGTACACCATTACCTAGAGGTTTCTTTTTTGCTCCGCTTAAATTAGGTTCACGTTCACGAGGCTCACG
>JBBSRF010000226.1:0-4579 GCA_038243335.1 Sphingobacteriales bacterium | reverse complement strand
GAAATGGATGCTTTAAGCTATAATAACCTAAATGATCTCCAAATGGTCCTTCTGGTTTATTTTCTTGTGGATAAACTGTTCCTGTGATTACAAAATCTGCATCAGCCGAAATACAAAATCCTTCATCATCATAAAAATACCTAAACCTACGATTACCTAAAGCGCCTGCAAATGTGAGTTCAGATAATCCTTCTGGTAATGGCATAACTGCAGCTAAAGGATGCGATGGTGGTCCACCAACAAAAATACTTACTTTCAATGGTTCGCCTTTGGCATTAGACTTAGTTTGATGAACGCCAATACCTCTGTGTAATTGATAATGCAAGCCAATTTCTTTATCAGTAATATAATCGTTTCCAGCTAATTGAATTCGATACATTCCTAAATTACTATTCATCACCCCTGGTTTATCAATATCTTCGGTATAAACCTGAGGCATGGTAACAAAAGGGCCTCCATCCATTGGCCAATTTACAATTTGAGGAATGGCACTAATTGTAGTTTTTTCAAATTGACTTTTAAAAAAAGCTTGTTTTAATGGCAATGCCGATAAAGCCGTTAATCCGGATCCAGCATATTTAAAAGGATTTTTTAATGCCTTCATAGGATCAGAGCGCAAAGTAACTAATCTTTCTACATTAGCTAAGCTATCTCTAAACATGAATTTACTTCGCTCTAAAGTTCCAAAAAGATTAGAAATAGCAGGGAATTTACTTCCTTTAACATTTTCAAATAATAATGCAGGCCCTTGCTTTTCGTAAACACGGAGATGTATCGCAGCCATTTCTAAATAAGGATCAATTTCTTCCTTAATTCTTATTAAATATCCGTTTTTCTCTAAATCGGTAACACATTCAGCTAAGTTTTGATATCCCATTAATACAAAAATAAGATTAGATATGGATATAAATTAGTGAAGTGTAAATAATTACCAAAACATTATAAACATAAAAAATCCTTACTTTCTGAGTAAGGATTTTTAAGGTATAAATAAGAATAAATCTATTTCTTACCAGCAAAAGAGCGTAACATCCAAGTAGTTTTCTCTTTAAACTGCATAAATCTATTGACCATGTCATTTGATCCATCATCTGAAGCTTTATCAGTAGCTTCTAATAAATCTCTTTCCATTTCAATCAAATTAGCCATGTCTTCCAATAATGCATCTACCATATCCATGTCTTTCATACCAATGGTGTTAATTTCTTTAATGGAGGATTCTTTAATATAATCTTCAAATCTACTATGAGGTGGTTTACCTAAAGTTAATATACGCTCTGCAATTTCATCAATTGTTAATTGAGCATTTGTATATAATTCTTCGAATTTAATATGTAATGTAAAGAAGTTTTGTCCTTTAACATTCCAATGACATCCTCTTAACTTTTGGTAATGAATATGATAGTTAGCTAAATAATCATTTAGCATATCTACTACTGGTTTTACTTCTTTTTCTTTTAAACTTATTTCTTTTGCATCCATGATTTTAAATTTTTACTATTCTATATTCAATTAACAAGTTAAGTATAAAAAGGTTTACTAAAAATAATAAATCATTACAATAGAATTGTCACAATAGCGTTTTACATACATTATTTACGTAAAAATAATTATTCGTATAATTGTAATTATAAATATTTGAAAGATTTTAATGCAAAAAATATATAAAGTGATATTGGCTATTTTGTTAGTGAACAGCACTGCAACATTCGCCAATAATAACATTGATTCAATTGGTGTTGAAAATAATAAGGGCAAAAAAGTAATTATTTACAAAGTTGAAGCAAAAGAAACCTATTATTCAATTTCGAAAAAATATAATGTAAATTATACAGATGTAATGGATTTTAACGACAATCAATTTCTACAAATTGGCGTTATCTTAAAAATTCCCACTCAAATATCCTTTACAGGTACAAATATTATTACACCAATAAATAATAATTCTGGCTTAATTGATTATGAAATTAAAGCAAAGGATAATTTAAACATGTTGGCTGAAAAATATGGAACTACAGTAGATGAAATTAAAAGAGTTAATAATTTGGCCTCTATCAACCTACAGATTGGTCAACTATTAAAAATTCCTTCGTCAGGGACAACCTTAGAAGAAAAGACAAAAAGTACAACAGCTAATAATATACCGCCACCAAAATCAGCAGAAGTAATAGCACCAATCGTTTCCTATACCCCACCAATAAAATCTGTTTCAGCACCAAATGAAAATTCAATTACTCACACTATTAAAGCTAAAGAAAATTTAAATCTTATTGCAAAAATTTATAATACAACGGTAGAAGAGATTAAAACCTTAAATGGACTTTCTTCTAATAATTTGCAAATTGGACAGGTTTTAAAAATATCTTCTACAACACCAACTAATGAACCCATAACATCAACAAAAGAAGTAATCGCATTGGCTGTTGAAACTAAAGTAGAAAAAGTCAAGGATAAAGGAGAAGTTCAAAAACAAGTTGTTAAAACTGAAAATATTGTTAATGATGGTAGTATTGAACATATTGTGGTTGCAACTGAAACCATTTATTCGATTGCAAAAAAATACAATACAACCACTTATCAAATTCAAACAGCTAACAACTTAAAATCTAGCGAATTAAAGGTTGGTCAGAAATTAATAATTAAAAACTTTATTCCAAATTCATTAAATGCATCGCAAGATAACGGATCAGACGAGCCTATCGAGAGTATGACTACACCGACATTAAAGGGAGCCCCAAGTAAATATGGTATCAGTCAAATAGAAGAAAGAGGTGTTGCTGTATGGATCGAAGATCAAGATTTGGATCCTGCTAAAATGTTAATTTTACACCGTACTGCTCCAGTAGGCACAGTAATTAAAATTACAAACCCAATGACAAGTAGATCTACATTTGCAAAAGTTGTTGGTAAATTTACTGAGAATGAAACAACAAAAGACGTTATTATTGTAATGACAAAAGCAGTCGCAGACGCTATTGGTGCTTTAGATAAACGTTTTGCTTGCACTTTAAGTTACGGCGCTATAGATAATGAACAATAACAACCCATTAATTATTGGAATTGCAGGTGGTAGTGGTTCTGGTAAAACCTTCTTTTTAAATAGTTTTCTACATCATTTTAAAAATGATGAGGTTACGCTTATCTCTCAGGATGATTATTACATTCCTGCTGGTGAGATGACCCAAGAGGAAAATAAACTATATAACTTCGACTTACCTTCCACAATTGATGATGAGCAATTTCATATTGACGTTAAAAAATTGATTAAAGGTGAAGCCGTTTATAAAAAAGAATATAATTTTAACAATCCTTTGGCAGTTGTTAAGATATTAGAAATTAACCCTGCTCCGATTTTAATAGTGGAGGGACTTTTTATTCTTCATTTTAAACAAATTGCTGAATTACTAAATCTTAAAATATTTATAGAGGCAGATGAAGAAGTTGCTTTACAACGCCGCATAAAACGCGACGGTATGGAGCGTGGCTATGCAGAAGAAGATGTTTTGTACAAGTGGATTAATCATGTTGTACCAGCTTATAAAGAATTTTTACTTCCTTACAAAGACGAATGCGATCAAATCGTATTTAATAATGATGATACCCCAGACGATATCATTAGAATTACTGAAGAAATAACTCAAGATTTAAAGATTAAACTTAAGCTTTAATCGTTTTTCTAAGTCATTTTAATTAAACTTCATTTCGAAAGAGATTTTAATCGAAGAGAAATCTTTAGTTTTATTAAACGAAGGTTAATATTTATTTTATACAGTACTAAAAGATTTCTCGTCGCTGCGTTCTGTCGAAAAGACGATACAAAATTATTCAAGTATCATTTCTGGTATTTCTCCTTCAATAATTAGCTTACCAGCGGTTGATGCCTTTATAAAATCTACACTTACACCAGGTGCTCTTTCTAACAGTCTAAAACCACCTTCGGGTAAAATATCTAAAACAGCTAATTCTGTAACAACTTTTTTAATACACCTCACTCCAGTTAGAGGCAAAGTACAGTTGGCAAGTAATTTACTTTCACCAGCTTTGTTTACATGTTGCATAGCTACAATAATATTTTTTGCTGAGGCAACTAAGTCCATTGCACCACCCATTCCCTTTACCATTTTACCTGGTATTTTCCAATTGGCAATATCTCCATTTTCAGAAACTTCCATTGCACCTAAGATTGTTAAATCTATTTTCTGCGCTCTTATCATTCCGAAACTCATTGCCGAATCGAAAATTGATGAACCTGGTAAAGTAGTAATTGTTTGTTTACCTGCATTAATTAAATCTGGATCTTCATCACCTTCAAAAGGAAATGGCCCCATTCCTAATAAGCCATTTTCAGATTGGAGTACAATATTTATTCCATCTGGAATATAATTTGCAACTAAGGTTGGAATACCAATACCTAAGTTTACATAATAACCATCTTTTATTTCTTTAGCGATACGTTTCGCTATTCCGTTTTTGTCAAGCATGTTCTCTTTTTTAACCACAAAGGCACAAAGGGCACAAAGTGAATTTTAAAATTTTATCTATTCTTTGCTCCTTAATCTTTTTGTCTAACCGTTCTTTG
>JBBSRF010000225.1:0-4595 GCA_038243335.1 Sphingobacteriales bacterium | reverse complement strand
TTAGAGCCGAAGCCAAAGCAGAATCTACTGGTGATGCAGCTGGTGATTTAAATGCATTACGTATGGCTAGAATAACAGGCTATACCAATGCAACTTTTGTTGATAAAACTACTTTAGTAAATGCTATTTATACAGAGCGTTTTAAAGAATTAGCCTTTGAAGGCCATCGTTTCTTTGATTTAAAGAGAAGAAATCTTCCAGTACAAAGATTAGCTGCGGATGCGGTTAATGCTTCTGGTGCAGTTACTTTAAACCCAACTAAAGCGCAATATAATTTTCCTATTCCTGCTTTAGAAATATCAGTGAATAAGAATACAGTTCAAAACCCTAATTATTAGGTTAGTTATTTAGGGGAGAATTTTTCTCTCCTAAATTTTAAAATTCCTTTATGAAACACTTGTTTTTTATTTTAATAATGTCTGCTGGTTTAGCAACTTTAGGTTGTGGCAAAATAGATGATCCAAAACCTATTATTCCTGGTGCTGGTGGTGGCGGTGGAGGTAATCCAATCTCTAAAAAAAGACCAGCCTCTATTGGGATCGTTGGAGACACGAGTAATGTTGTGAAAACTGTGAATGGCGGAATGGTTTTAATGGGTGGTGGTGCCGATGTAGATGGAGCTTTTAAATGGATGATTGATAGAAGTGGTGGTGGAGATGTGGTAATTATCCGTACCGATGATAGAATTGGCTATAATGATTATGTTAATAAACTAGGAGCTGTAAATTCTGTAGAAACATTATTGATCAACAGTAGAGAATTGGCCAACAATGATACAATAGCCTACATTATTAGAAACGCAGAAATGGTTTTTATTGCAGGTGGTGACCAGTCTGATTATATGAAATATTGGAAAGGAACTAAAGTTGATAAGGCTTTGAATTATCTGCTGACCGAAAAGAAAGCCCCAGTTGGCGGAACAAGTGCTGGTTGTGCTATTTTAGGTGGTTTTTATTACAGTGGAGAAACTGGAGGCGTTACTTCGAAAGAAGCAATGGCAAACCCATATGATTATAATGTTACTTTATACAACAATGATTTTTTAAAGGCTCCTTATCTACAAAACATCATTACAGATCAACATTTTTTAACAAGAGATAGAGAAGGTAGATCGATGGTTTTTTTAGGAAGAATTTTAAAAGATTGGAATATTGCTGCCAAAGGAATTGCTGTCAATGAACGTACTGCCGTCTGTATAGATAAAGATGGGAAAGCAAAAGTTTTTGGTGATTACTCTGCTACTAAGCCCTACAGTTATGCCTATTTTTTAGTAACTGATTCCACAAAAAAGCCAGAACAATTTATAGCAAACACCAAAGTAACTTGGAAAAATGGAGAAAAAGCAGTATCAGTTTATGAAATTCAGGCATCGGTAAATGGTGGGGGAAATTTTAATGTAACTAATTTTAGTTTTGCCGAAGCTATGGGTGGAAAACCCTATTGGTGGTATATTGATTTACTTAAAGATAAAAATAACCAAGACAGCACTGCAGTGGTTAAAAAATTACAATAGTCACTTTTTTAATCAAATGTCATACTGAGCGTAGTCGAAGGATTTAAAGAAATTTAAAATGAAAAAAATATTTTTAATAACAATCTGCTTTGCATTAACATTAGCTGCACAAGCACAAAATGCAAAAGGCAATCTATTTATTATAGGTGGTGGAGATCGCTCTGCAGACTTAGTTAAACAAATGGTAAACACTGCTAATTTTAAAGCTGATGATTATGTAATTGTGTTACCTATGGCAAGTGGCGTTCCAGAAGAAGGTTATGCCTACATTTCTTCACAATTAAAACCACATACCAACGTAGCGGTTAAAAATTTCAATTTTAGTACCCATGATGTAAACGATAAAAAGTGGATAGATTCATTAAAAGGAGCAAAACTCATTTATATTTTAGGTGGAGATCAGAGTAGGTTTATGAAAGCTGTTTTAGGTACGCCAGTTTACACAGCAATTCATACTGCCTACCAAAATGGGTCAACTATTGCAGGTACAAGTGCAGGTGCTGCGGTAATGAGCAAATACATGATTACAGGCACACAATTATTAGACACAGTTTACAAAGAAACTTTTAACAAGCTTTGGGATAAAAACATTGAGTTTGCTGAAGGTTTGGGTTTATTGCAGAATACCATTATTGATCAACATTTTTTAAAACGCAATAGATATAATCGATTGGTGTCTTCTTTAGCTGCACATCCAAACTTAATTTGTGTAGGGATAGATGAAGGAACAGCAATTATTGTCCATGGCAAAAAAGCAAAAGTTGCAGGAGCAAGTCAGGTAGTTAGAATTGCAAGCCCGAAAGGTTTAACAACTACAAAAGAAGGATTAATTAAATTTAATCAAGCTGAGTTTGGACTGTTTACAGAAGGTGATATCTTCCGTATTAAACCATAGATTTCAAATTTTATAAAGTGTTGAAGTGATTTTTTTTAATAGATTATCATTTTTATTCAATTATCTTTCTTTTCAATTTGACAATCTATTTCAATTAGCTTAAGTTTGCAACAAAAAAATAGATAGAATGAGTGTTTTAGTAAATAAAGATTCAAAAGTAATTGTTCAGGGTTTTACTGGTAACGAAGGTACTTACCATGCTGAGCAAATGATAGCTTACGGTACAAACGTTGTTGGTGGGGTAACACCTGGTAAAGGCGGTCAAACACATTTAGATAAGCCAGTGTTTAACACTGTAAAAGATGCAGTTGATAAGGCTGGAGCTAATGTATCTATTATATTTGTACCTCCTGCTTTTGCAGCAGATGCAATTATGGAAGCTGCTGAAGGCGGTATCAAAGTAATTGTTTGTATTACTGAAGGTATTCCTACAAAAGATATGATCGCTGTAAAATCTTACCTTAATGGTAGAGATTGTCGTTTAATCGGCCCTAACTGTCCAGGTGTTATTACTGCAGATGAAGCTAAAATTGGTATCATGCCAGGTTTTATTTTCAAAAAAGGTACAGTTGGTGTTGTTTCTAAATCTGGTACTTTAACATACGAGGCAGTAGACCAAGTTGTTAAAGCAGGTATGGGTATTACTACAGCAATCGGTATTGGTGGCGATCCAATTATTGGTACAACTACAAAAGAAGCGGTTGAGTTATTAATGAACGACCCAGAAACTGAAGGTATCATCATGATTGGTGAAATTGGTGGTGGTATGGAAGCTGAAGCTGCTTTGTGGATTAAAGAAAACTCAACTAAGCCTGTTGTTGGTTTCATCGCTGGTCAAACTGCTCCTCCGGGACGTAGAATGGGTCATGCTGGCGCAATAGTTGGTGGTGCTGATGATACTGCTGCAGCTAAAATGAAAATTATGGCAGAATGTGGGATTATCGTAGTAGAAAGCCCAGCTGAAATTGGAGAAGCAATGGCTAAAGCATTAAATAAATAAGCTTAAATTAAAATATTTAGAGAAGCGTTTCACATTAGTGGAACGCTTTTTTTTTGATCTTAATTTTGAGTATAATAAAAGAATTGATGATATATTTAAAATATTTTAGCTATTTAGTAATTACAAAAGATGTTAAATTATCAATACTAGTAGTTTGATTGTAGCTAATGTTATTGTATTTAAATTCTACAAATTTGTAAAAACCGCAATGGTCTTCAGATTTTTTATCATACCGTAAATAAATTTTATCTGTAACAGTTGGAGATAATACCAATGAAAAATCTTTTCCTTTGTCTGCATTCCAAGAAATATCTGTAGTTAAAAAATACGCTTTGGTATCAGGTCGTGAATCTAGCTTAACACTACTGTAGTTTTTTTTGTCATCTTTTAAGTAAAATAGGTTTATATCGGTTGATTTATATCCATTTAAATTAGTAGGGTCTAACAAATCACTTCCATCTTTGTCTAAAAGCCTTATCATTATTTGTTGAGGGGGTGTAAAACAAGCCAATTGTTCCTTTTTACAAGATAACAAAAGCATTGAGCAAACTATAGTGGCTAGCATTTTAGAAATCTTAGTCATAGGAATGGAGTATGTGATTAAATGTATACTGAAAGTACATAAATCTTACGCTAAAATGAAAATTTAGAAATTTCTATTAATTATATTTGTGTAACAGCTTTTAAAATCCAAAGTTGCATACAGCACGTATATCTTTTTATAAAAACATACAAATATGAAATCGATTATCAATAAAACACTCATGGCATTAAGCTTGTTATTTGTTACAAGTTTTGTTGCTTGTGCTCAGAAACAAGATAAATCTCAAGTAGATAAAACACAAATAGCTAAAACCAATAAGAAAATGGATTATAATAAATTAACCAAAGAAGAAGAGGATGTAATTGTTCGTAAAGGAACTGAATATGCTGGTACAGGTAAATATGATCAATTTTATGAACAAGGCACTTACTTATGTAAACGATGTAATGCGCCATTGTATAAATCTGATACTAAATTTGATGCACAATGTGGATGGCCGTCTTTTGATGATGAAATTAAAGGTTCAGTGAAAAAAATTATGGATGCTGACGGACAACGTACGGAAATTGTTTGTGCAAATTGCGATGCTCACCTTGGTCATGTATTTGTAGGAGAAGGTTTAACTGCAAAAAATACGCGTCAT
>JBBSRF010000224.1:0-4612 GCA_038243335.1 Sphingobacteriales bacterium | reverse complement strand
TAAAGGAGAGACCATGACTTATTACGGTCGTTGGACTTATAAATTCGAAGAGGCTGCTCGTCAAGGTGCCACTGGTGTAATCATTATTCATGAAGATAAAGCAGCAAGTTATCCTTGGGGTGTTGTAAGAAGCGGATGGTCTAAATCTAAATTGTATTTAGCAGCTGCTGATGACAATAAATCTAGTGCCTTGTTAGAAGGGTGGGTTACACAAGATGTTGCCAAACAAATATTTAAAATGGCAGGTAAATCTGCAGATTTAATGGTGCAAGCCGGTAAAACTGGTTTTAAGCCAATCGATTTAGGTTTAAAAGTTTCTACAACTATTAATAATACCATCAAGAAATCTGTTTCTCACAATGTGGCAGCTATTTTGCCTGGAACTAAAAGAGCAGATGAATATATAATTTATTCTGGTCATTGGGATCATTTAGGTATCGGTGAAGCAATAAATGGAGATTCTGTTTATAATGGTGCAGTAGATAATGCAACAGGAACTGCTGCATTATTGGTATTGGCAGATGCATTTAAGAAAGCTGTTAAACAACCAGAGCGCTCTATATTATTTTTAGCTGTAACAGCTGAAGAACAGGGTTTATTAGGTTCAGCATATTATGCAACCAATCCGCTTGTTCCTTTGAAAAAAACTGTAGCGAATATCAATATAGATGCAATGGGTGCCATTGGTAAAACTAAAGATATTATCGCTGTAGGTTTCGGTCAATCTGAATTAGAAGATTATTTGGTTGAAGCTGCCAAAAAGCAAGGCCGGGTTGTGGTTAAAGATAGTAATCCATCAGCTGGATCTTATTTTAGATCAGACCACTTTAATTTTGCTAAAGTTGGTATTCCTGCACTTTATACCGAATCTGGCGATGACCATGTTGGTAAAGGTTTAGCGTATGGTAAAGCACAAAAGGAAGAATACACTACACTGCGTTATCACGCACCATCGGATAATTTTGAGCCTGCTAAGTGGGATTTCTCTGGCATGGTAGTAGATTTAAGACTGCTTTTTGAAGTAGGTTATAAATTGAGTAACGAAACAACTTTCCCGAAATGGAAAGAAGACTCAGAATTTAAAGCCATTAGAGATAACAGTATGCAGTAGATTAAATTAGCTAATTAGTAAATTGACTAATTAGCTAATTTTTTGAGGCAGTTTATTTAATATGTAATTTAGTTGCTTTCATTCCCAAGTTTCCCTGCATATCCGACCCTTCTTTGCAAATTGTATAAGTACCTTTTTTTTCTGCCGAGAAAAAGGAAGTTTCGGCTTTTCCATTATCATCAGTCATCAGATTTGGGTTAAAAGTAAATCGAAACAGTTATTTAAGGACTAGCAAAGTTGTGTTAGCAAATATTATTAATATACATGTTTTAAAGTTTAAATTTAAGAAATAAGCTCATTTTTGAGCATTGAGCTCCCGTGTCTGTAAAAGTACTTAACCTCTTTGCTAAATCTATCGGCTATAAATTTAAAGCTGGAGTAACTTTAACTACACCGTCTTTGTAATGTGTTATAGTAATGATTTCGCCATATTTATATAATTTCATAATTGAGATTTTTATATATCCTTGCTAATAAACAATTATTTATCTATTTTTACAATTAACAATTAAATGATCTCTCTTAAATGAAAAAAAACTACATTTATCAATCGTTAGGACTTTTATGTTTCGTTATTCTTTTATTTGCCTGTTCAAAACAGACTTCAAATGAGGCTACAATAATAGACGTAAACTACATATCTCCTGAAAAAGCTGCGATTATAGCCGTAGGTAATGCTAAGAAATTAATCGGTAAATCTACAAGTGCCGAAGCACCCTCTCCAATAAAAAAAGTTAAATCTACTTTTGCAGTTCAAAGTAATGATAATGTAAATGTATTTTACATGGTTAATTTTGAGGACAATGGGTTTGCTATTATTTCTGCAGACCGCAGAACTCCAAGTGTATTAGCTTATTCAAACAATGGAAAATTAGATTCTAATAATAACAACCCGGGATTAAACCTTTGGCTTGCGGCGATGAAGAAGGAAATTTCGGAAGTAAGACAAAAGAATATAGCATACAAAAATCAAGACAAATCGAATTTAATACCTTTAATTAAAACCGCCCAACCAGCTCTAATAGCCGGAAAAGAGCTTTCAAGTCCTCCTATAGAGGAGGAATGTGAGGATTATATCATACAATATGGGCCATTTTTACAGACAACATGGGGTCAAGGCATAGGTTACAATAATTCTATGCCAGTAGCTACAGGTTGTGTTGACATTGATAGATATTTCACTGGTTGTAATGCTACAGCAATGGCACAAATTATGAGATATTATGAATATCCGTCAACCTATAATTATAGTATAATGCCAAATAATATCATTTATTTGAATTCAGGAGCAGATGAAATATCATACTTAATGAGAGATGCGGGGATAGATGTTTTTTATTCATATAGCTGTAGTGTAACTCTTGGATTTCCAAATTTAATTCCTGGTTCAATGACTAGTAGATTTGGTTATGCGCAAGGAGGTATTTATAATTCTACTAATTATTTATTACATACAAGAAATTCTTTAGCAGATTCCCGTCCTGTAATATTAACTGCCACAGATGGCACAAATGGTCCAGGCCACACGTGGGTTTGTGATGGATCGATAGAATATTATCAATTTGTTCAAGGTGATTGCAGTGCCAACGTTAGTTCATACTTACACATGAACTGGGGTTGGGATAATGGCTATCAAAATGGCTGGTTTTCCGTTACTAACTTTGCGACACCTGTTGGCAACTTTATGACAAATATTAATGCTATTATTAGAATTCACCCAACTAATCCTTATTAATTAAATTAAATATCATGAAAAAATTCTTATTTATTTTACCAATTGTACTTTTGTTCGCCTGCAAAAAAGAACAAGCCAAACCAACTGGAGTGACAGGTCCATCGAGTATATTAATTTTTTTTAAAAATAGCACCGGACTAGATTTATTAAATCCAGCCACTCCTAATGCACTAAATCCTTTACAAATACAACTATTAGATGTCAACGATGCCGGGCAAAAAACAGTCTACCTAAAACCGCTATTGGATGCTCCTAAAGGTTTTCGATTGATTCAAGATGATGCAGGTGTAAATTATATGTCTCTTACTTATTCTGGAGGATTAAGAACTGGTAACAAAATAACGAGATACCTTAAATTTGATAATGGTAGTGAAGATAAAATTACTTTTGAAGTTATGATTGGCACTGAAATTATAGGAAATATTTGGGTAAATGATATTTTAGTTCCGAGGAATCTTGATAAAAATACAACAGGCTTAATTGAAATAGTGAAATAGTTTGACAACCTTTATTGACGCTGTTAAAATAATAGTATACCTGGAAAAACCTCATAAGGTGTTTTCCCTTTTTCAAAAATTCTAGTCAATTCTGTGCCTTCAATTTTAATTTCATTGCCAATTCTTCTAATCCAGTTTCCCTCGCGTAATCCAATTACTTTAGTGTCGTTTTGTGTTAAAAACTCCATTATTCTAGTTTCTCTAGTTTCTCCATTATGCTTTAAATCTGGATTTGAATCTAAATAATGTGGGTTGATATTAAAAGGAACTAAACCCATACATTCAAAAGAAGGTGGATAAACAATAGGCATATCATTAGTGTTTTTCATATTTAAACCAGCAATGTTTGTACCTGCGCTACAACCTAAATAAGGTTTGCCACCTGTGATGTTGTATTTTAGAAGTTGCATTAAATTTAATTTGTGCAAAGTTTTTACCAATAAAAAAGTATTACCTCCGCCAGTAAAATATGCTTTTGCATTGTTGATTGCAGCAACTTTATCTTCAAACTCGTTTAAGCCTTTAACTTTAATGTTTAAATTGGTGAAATAAGCTCGAACTTTAAAAGTATAATCTTCATGAGAAATTCCACTTGGACGTGCAAAAGGAATAAATAATATCTCATCAATTCCATTAAAAAGGTCAATCAATTCATCTTTTAAATATGCTAAATATTCACCACCAAATAGGGTAGAAGTAGAAGCGAGTAAGATATTCATGTCTTTTTCTGCTAAAGTAAAAATTATTTTAGGGATAAAATAAAAGATCTCGTAAGTTTGACTTACAAGATCTTTCAAATTTATCTAGGTTAAATAAAATACTTGTTTTAATCAGTGCTTTATTTTAGACCATTAATTAAAATAAGATATAAATCTTAAAACCAAGGTTGTTAATGAAACCTTGCGTGTTTAAGTTAAATGAAGTGTTTTCACCTTTAAAGTTAGAACCTGATGTACGGTTAGTTTGATTTGTGTTTTGGTAGGACAGATCCGCGGATAAAAGACTTGTTTCTAATGCAAATCGTTTTGATAAAAACCACGTTAAACCACCGAAGGCACCAACGTTAAAATTGTTTGTTGTACTTTCGTCCATAGATCCATTTTGATCGTTTTTTAACGTACTATTAAGATAACCAGCTCTTCCTCCTGCGTATGCGTATAAGGTTTTTACTAGTGGATAATATTTTTGGTAATTTAATTTACCTCCATAGCTATTATTCTTTTGATTAAATCCATTGGAGTTGTAATCATTATTGCCATAATTAAGGTC
>JBBSRF010000223.1:0-4616 GCA_038243335.1 Sphingobacteriales bacterium | reverse complement strand
ATTTATGCACAAGCCAATCCATCGGTAACATTAGGCCTGGGAGATGTTGGCAGTGATATTAAAATTTACGGGTCAAAATTGTATATAGTGGTTAATGGCTCTAATAAAGTAGAAGTTTTAGATGTTAAAACTGCCAAAAAAATTGGACAAATAGATATTAAGAATTGTAGGTATATCACATTTTATAAAAACAGTGCATATGTTACTGCTTATGAAGGTTTCGTGGCTAAAATCGATACTTCTTCACTTACTATAGGTGCTAAAATAAACGTCGGACAGCAACCAGAGGAAATGGCTGTGGTTGGTACAAAACTTTATGTAGCAAATTCTGGTGGATATAACTATCCCAATTACGAACGCACCGTTTCTGTAATTGATTTAAACACAAATTTAGAATTAAAAAGAATTGACGTTGATATTAATTTACATCGTTTAAAAGCAGACCAATATGGAGATATTTATGTAACGTCAAGAGGAGATTATGCAGCAATTCCCTCTAATTTATATGTAATAGATACCAAAACTGATATGGTAAAAAAGAAGTTTAATATTGCTGCAAGTTCAATTGCTATTGATAAAGATTTTGCCTACGTATACAGCGTTGAATATAACTATAAAACCGGTGAGAACACAATCTCTTACTCAAAAATTAATATTAAGGATGAAACTGTAGTTCCAGGTAATTTTATTACTGATGGAACAGAAAAAGATATTGTAATTCCTTACAGTCTAACTATAGATCCAATTTCGTCTGAAATTTATATTACTGATGCCAAAGATTATTCAACTCCTGGCAAACTTTACTGCTTCGATAAAAATGGTAAAAAGAAATTCTCAGTAACTACAGGTGATATTCCTGCTCACATTGTATTCTACACTAAATAATAATTACACATAAAAAACTCATCAAATGAAAATCAAAAATTACCTGTTAGCTGCACTAGTATTAATTACATTATCTTATTCATGTACAAAGGATGAATATTTACAAGTACCAGCTCCAGTTTTGTCACAAACCACCCCAGATGTTACGGTAAAATTAGCTGAAAAAATTACTTTTAGTGTTAGCGCAATTAAAAACGATACCTATTCTAGCGAATGGAAATTAGATAGTAAAATAGTAAGTACAGATAATAGTTATATTTATACGCCAACAACTGTTGGATCTTATCTTCTGGTTTACACAGCTGTAAATGCAGCAGGTTCATTTAGTTATACCTATAAAATCACTGTACCCGTACCTGTTGTTGAAACTAAGCCAACAAGTAGTAAATACATTAGTAAAGTATTTGAATATTTGCCAGCTCCTGGTCAACACATTAATAATGCAAGTTTAGGAAGCCCAGAACAAGCACAAAAATTAGTTGGTAGCATAACAAATTTAGTTTCTTTAGGTGGTTTTGGAGGCTATATAATTTTCGGTTTTGATCACTCTGTAGTCAATCAATCAGGTAGTGATTTAGCTATTTATGGCAATCCAGTCGGCCCGCCATATCATTTCTCAGAGCCTGGTATTGTAATGGTTAGTCAAGATAAAAATGGTAATGGCTTGCCAGATGATGAATGGTTTGAATTAGCTGGTAGTGAATATACAAAAGCCACTACTATAAAAAATTACGAAATTACATATACAAATCCAAAAGCATTTGAACCAGTTCCTTGGACAGATAATCAAGGTAAAAGCGGTTTTGTAAATAATAGCGGAAAAAGAGTAAATTTTTATCCATTGTTTGCCGAAAATCAAGAAAAGATAACTTTTAAAGGAACTTTGTTGCCATCCACTTTAACTCCATCTGGTTTGGTAACCAATGCGGCATTCGAATGGGGGTATACTGATAGTTACTCCTTAGGAGATGATTTTGCAACTAATCAATATAATAGTTTTGATATTTCTTGGGCTATAGATGCAACTGGTAAAAAAGTAAGTTTAAATACCATTGATTTTATAAAAGTTTATACAGCACAAAACGTTAATGCTAGCTTTTTAGGCGAAATATCTACAGACATTAAGGGTGCTTCAGATTTAAATATCAAGTAAAATAAATTAAAAAATAATAATTCTCAAAATAATATGAAATCAAACAAACAAATTTATGCATTAGCGTTTATATTGCTAATGGCATTTTCTTCCTGCAAAAAAGAAGGTCTTAATTCTCCAAAAGCATTAGAAATTTCAAGTACTAAAGGCATTTATATGTTGTCTGAGGGTACTACAAATAGTACTATTGCTTATTATGATATCACCAATAATAGCGTAGAACAAGATATATACAGTAAAGTGAATATCAGCAAATTGGGGGTATTAGCAAATGACCTACAATCTTATGGAAGCAAAATGTATTGTGTAATAACTGGTGCAGCAGGTGGCGGAAATTCTTTTGTAGATATCATGAATGTTGCCTCAGGTAAATCTTTAAATAGAATTTCTTTTAATAGTGGTAGTAATAGTTTTATGCCACGCTATGTTGCATTTTATCAAGACAAAGCTTATGTATCTAGATATGATGGTGTAATTAGTCGTATTGATACCGCTACGATGGCAGTAGATTCCGAATTGCAATTAATGAATGGTACGCTTAAAGCTGGTGCTTTAGAAGGGATTGCAGTTGCAAATGGTAAACTTTATGTTACCAATTCTTCTAATGATTATGCCAATCCAAATAGTTTAAAAACAAAAGTTACAGTAATAGATTTAGCCACCTTTAAAAAAATGAAAGACATAGAAGTAGGCCCTAACCCCGTAAAGATTTCAGCTGCTAGTAATGGCGATTTATATACTATTACCTGGAATGTATATGGAATGGATAATAAGCCAACCTTAGTAAGGATTAGTAGCGCTACCGATGCAGTTACGCAAACAGAAGAATATGATTTAAGTTTAATTAATATAGTTAAAGATCAAGCTTGGGTAGCTGGTAACAATGGAATTAAAGCCATTAATTTAGCTACGACTAAACTGGGTAACTCATTAATTACCGATAATACATCCATTAATACGCCTTATGGTTTAACGGTTAATCCTTTTGACAATACAGTTATTGTTGGGGATGCCTTAAATTATAATGTTACAAGTGGAAAATCTTATGTTTTTGGAACTGATGGTAAGAAAAAATACAGTTTTGCTACTGGTGCATTTCCGCAACATGCTGTATTTAATTATAATTACAAATAGTTTAAACCTGCAATACACATAGTTCAATTTTAACTTTAATAACAAAAAACAAGTCGTTGAGTTAAATAACAAATAAATGCTATAGATTTTATTGAACAAAAATATTAGCTTTGTGAATTAAATTGATAAAAATGGAAAATAAGTCAAATTATATAACAGCAATTTTACTTTTATTTATGTTGCTAATTATAGGGTTAAGAGTTATTGCACCTCTTTCTCCAGATTTTAAAATATTAGCCAATTTTTCAGCTATTGGAGCGGTTGCTTTATTTGGAGGCGCTTATTTTAAGAATAAAATATATGCATTTATATTACCAGTTTTAGTTTTATTGTTAAGTGACTTAGGTCTTGCATTAACTATGGGTGTAGATTACGGTTTTTACCAAGGATGGTATTATACTTACATTGCATTTATTTTAATGGTATTAGTTGGTAGATTAATGATCAGTAAAGTAAATTACACTTCTGTATTAGGAGCAAGTCTTGTAGGCGTATTTATTCACTGGATAGTGTCTGATTTTGGAGTTTGGATTGGTTCGGCATTTTATCCACAAACCTTAGCTGGTTTTTGGGCATGTTTAGTTGCTGCAATTCCTTTTGAAAAGAACTTCTTATATGGTACTTTAGGTTATTCTGCTTTAATGTTTGGTGCTTATGAAGCATTAAAAGTAAAATTCCCAGTTTTAAGTTTAACCAAAGAAACTGCTGTAAATTAATAAGCTATAAAATTTTGATAAATTAACCCTTCTGTATAACTATATGGAAGGGTTTTTTGTTTAAATGGTATTTATGAAAAAGAAATTAGTTGTTCTAACAGGAGCAGGAATTAGTGCAGAAAGTGGATTAAAGACATTTAGAGGTACTGATGGTTTATGGGAAGGATATCAAATCACAGATGTTGCTACGCCTGAAGCTTGGGTCAGAGATCCAGTTTTAGTACAGCAATTTTATAATGAAAGAAGAAGCCAAGTTATAGCAGCTCAACCTAATGCAGCTCACTTCTCTTTAGTTAAATTAGAGGAATATTTTGATGTCACGATTATTACTCAAAATATAGATAATTTACATGAAAGGGCAGGATCAAAACAAGTAATACATTTACATGGGATAATTACCTATGCTCAATCAGATAAAAACTCTGCATTAACGTATCCTATTATTGGAGATGAAATAAGAATGGGAGAGTTATGTGAACTGGGATCTCAATTACGTCCACATGTTATTTGGTTTGGCGAGGCAGTACCGATGATTGAAACTGCTGCATTAATTTGTAGAGAAGCTGATTTATTTATGGTAATCGGTACATCTCTAGCAGTATACCCTGCAGCAGGACTAATTGATTACGTTAGAGAAGAAGTTGTGAAGTATATTGTAGATCCAAAAATTCCCTTGGTAAATCATTATCAAAATATGGTTAAAGTAGAAAAGGCTGCAACAGCTGGAT
>JBBSRF010000222.1:0-4660 GCA_038243335.1 Sphingobacteriales bacterium | reverse complement strand
CAGCTTTGTTATTTACTAAATCTCCTGTAAATACAAATAAATCAGATTTTTGAGCATTGATCATGTCAATGCCTTTTTGCACAGCCTTAGCATTAGTGAAACTTCCGGCATGTATATCAGAAATTTGAGTAATGGTAAATCCATCAAAGGCATTCGGCAAATCCTTAAAATGCAAAGTATGATTTATTACCCTGTATGCATATTTCCCTTTTAAAATACCATAAATAAATAATAATACTGATATAAAAAAAGCACATATCCCTAAACTTATCCAAGTTGCGCTTCTAATCGGTAAGATAAAATTCTGACTAATAATTAATTGAAATATACCAGTAAACAACCGATAGACATCATTTGTAAAAAGAAAAAGTAAAAAAAGCAGCTCACTAACAAAAAGCGCTAAAAACACATGAGTAGAAAATTTAAAAAACTTACCCATACCCCTACTTTTCATTGTGGATAGCGCATAAATTAAAGCTAGTGTACTTGAGCCAATTAACGACCAGAATAATAATGGAAAGTAGTTCTGTTGAATTACCGTTTGCAGCCCGCTTAATACATACCAGTTTAGCACAAAAAATAAAGTACAAAAAAACACAATTGGTAGTGGGTGGAATCTATTTTTCATTTTTTTTCATTTTAAAAACTAATGGCCGGTGTCTCCACCAGCCATTAGTTAAAATAGTTTGTTATTCGTAGGAACTAAGAACTTATCACAGAGATTCTTCGCTTCGCTCAAAATGACAAAAATGAGTTTTAAATCAACTCAACACTTCTACTAACAAAAGCTGTTAAATCTGCTCCTGTTAACATACCTTGAGATAACAAAGCCAAGTCAACCGCTTGTTTAGCAAATTTGCTTTGTTCTTCTTCATTTTCTGAAGCCAAGATTTTACTTACTAATTTATGGTTTCCATTGATGGCAACTTTATAGCTATCTGGCATATTTCCGTAAAAACTCATTCCACCGCCCATTTTGGCCATATCTTTCATTCTGCGCATAAATTCATCCATTGTTACAGTTACAGGAGAATCATCTGGGCTTAAGCCAACAACCTCAACAGTAAAATTAGGTTTAGCAATTGCTTTTTCAAAAATAGCTTTCACACTTATAGATTGCTCTTCGCTTAAAACCGATTCTAAAACTTCATCTTTTTCAATTAGCTGATTAGCCACACTAGAATCAACGCGTTTCAATTGTGTTTTTTCTAATTTCTGTTCTAAACTACTCACAAAGTGACTGTCAATCTGTGTATTCATTAATAAAACATCATAACCTTTTTTCTCAGCAGATTGAATAAATCCATCTTGCTTATCAGGGTCTGTTGTATACAAATAAACTACATTACCGTTTTTATCAGTTTGTACTGGTGCTACTTTTTCTTTATATTCTTCAAATGTAAAGTTCTCACCTTTGGTATTGGTTAGTAAGGCAAAGTCTTTTCCTTTATCATAAAATTTCTCTTCGCTAATCATTCCGTATTTAACGAATAAACCGATATTGCTCCATTTTTCTTCGTAAGCTTTACGGTCTTTGTTAAATAATTCTGCTAATTTATCAGCAACTTTTTTAGTGATGTAGCTATTGATTTTTTTAACGTTACTATCCGCTTGTAAGAAACTTCTAGAAACATTTAAAGGAATATCTGGCGAATCAATTACACCATGTAATAGCATCAAAAATTCTGGAACGATATCCTTTACTTCATCAGTAATAAATACTTGGCGACTATACAATTTGATTTTGTTACGTTGCATATCAAAATCATCTTTCACCTTGGGGAAATATAAAACCCCTGTTAAGTTAAAAGGATAATCAACGTTTAAGTGTATCCAGAATAATGGATCTTCTGAAAATGGATACAATTGTTTGTAGAAATCTAAATAATCTGCATCTGACAAATCTGCAGGTGCCTTAGTCCAAATTGGGTTGGTGGTATTAACAATATTATCAACCTCAACTGATCTATATTTTGGTTTTTCTTCTTCGTCAACACCGTCTTCCTCTTGCTCTATTTTAGTGCCAAATTTAATTGGAACAGGTAAAAACTTAGCATATTTATCTAAAATTGTTTGTAGTTTTTGTTCGTTTAAAAACTCTTCAGATTCTGCATTAACATGTAATATGATGCTTGTTCCTCTAGTTGTACGGCTGCCTTCACTAATTTCAAAAGATGTGCTACCATCACAAGTCCATTTTGCTGCTTCTGAACCATCCTGGTAAGATAAAGTTTGGATTTCAACTAAATCTGAAACCATAAAGGCAGAATAGAAACCTAACCCGAATTTGCCGATAATTTCATTTGCATCTTTTGCATCTTTAAACTTCTCAACAAACTCACTAGCGCCAGAGAAAGCTACTTGATTGATGTATTTTTTAATTTCTTCGGCAGTCATCCCTAAACCATTATCATTAATGGTTATCGTCTTTGCAATTGTATCTAAGCTTACTTCAACCAATGGCTCGCCTAGCTCACCGCTGTACTGACCAAGCAACGCTAAACGTTTTATTTTTTGAACCGCATCAACTGCGTTAGAAACTAGTTCCCTTAAAAAGATTTCATTGTCCGAATACAGGAATTTCTTAATGATTGGGAAAATGTTTTCAGTGTGTATGGAAATACTTCCTTTTTCTGTTGTCATAATAAATTTATAATTTTTTGATTATATCCTTCTATATCAATGCATGTTCCAAAGTTATTTATAAGTCAAAATGACAGAGCCAATGAGAGTTATTGATTAAATATATCATTTTGATGTATCTTTGTTTTAGATTAATAAAAAATGATTGACATAAAACCTTTAAAATTAATTCACGGATCCTTTTGCTTTAGTATTTTTTTATTTGCTGTGGTTGTTTGCGTATTAAACAGAGACTTATTAATTTTCGATTTTACTTTATCACACCCAGATAAAACTTTTAACATATTGTCTTTTGTTGCAGTAATATTTACAGTAGTGGCGATGAACTTAGGAACTTATTTGTTTAAAAAACAAATTGAAAATATAGATATTTCTAGTTTAGACAAAAAGAAGTTTGAACAATATCAAGTTGCATTTTTAATTAAATGCGCTTTATTAGAGGCTGCCTCTATTTTTAGCATTGTAATGTGTTTAATTACTTATAATGTTTATTTCTTTGTTGTCGCTTCTTTTTCATTTGTCGCCCTATTATTAATGAGGCCTACAGAAGAAAAAATTTATACTACATTACAAATTCAAGATACTGATCAGTTTTAATGGAATATAACGTTCATACTTTAAGCAATGGCATTAGGCTTTTGCACGTTCCTTCTGCCTCAGCAATTTCTCACGCTTGTATTATCATTAATAGTGGTTCTAGAGATGAGAATGAAAAACAAATGGGATTGGCTCATTTTATTGAACATTTGATTTTTAAACGTACAACAAAGCGTAATACAAATCAAATATTAACTCGTTTAGAAAGTATTGGTGCAGATTTAAACGCTTACACTACCAAAGAATATACCTGTATTCATGCTTCATTTCTAAATCCATATTTAGATAGAACATTAGATCTTTTTAATGATATCGTTTTTCATTCGACTTTTCCAGAAGATGAATTAGAAAAAGAAAAAGGAGTAATTTTAGATGAGATTACCTCTTACTTAGACCAGCCAGAAGAAGCGATTAACGATGATTTTGAAGACCAACTTTTTGCTGGGCATTCTTTTGGAAGAAATATTTTAGGCACGCCAGAAAGTGTAAATTCTTTAAAAAGAGAAGACATTCTTAAATTTATTGCCGCCAATTATAAAACAGATGAAATTGTTGTCGCAGTAATTGGTAATTATGCTTTAAACAAAATGATTAAAATTGGTTCGAAATATTTTGATTCAGTTCCACCTAATTATGCTCCAAAATCCCGTATTGCACCTAATCCTAACGCGGCTCAGAAAGTTATTGTAAATAAACAGATTTCTCAAGCACATGTAATGATGGGCACACAAACATATTCCTTACATCATCCTTATAAAGCGGGCTTATTGCTGCTTAATAATATGCTTGGTGGAAACGGAATGAGCTCTATTTTAAACTTACAAGTCAGAGAGAAATACGGTATTGCGTATACTATAGAATCTAATTATAGTCCGCTTAGTGACACTGGTATTTTTGCCTTATATTTTGGTACAGATAAAGAAAAAGTAGATAAGGCATTTCACTTAATTCATAAAGAATTTAAAAAAATTAAAGACAATCCTCTTACTGAAATTCAATTGCAAAAAGCAAAAAATAAATTTATTGGTCAAATTGCATTAGGAGAAGAAAACAGGATTGGGTTAATTATCTCTATGGCAAAAAGTTTAATAGATTATAATAAAATTGATGATTTAGAAACTGTTTTTAATAAAATTAGGGCAGTTAAAGTAAGTGATATGGCTAATATTGCAAATGAAATTTTAGATATAAATAAAATGAGTTCGCTAACATTTTATCCTGCTGAATTATAAGTTTTATTTGTTTTACAAATCAATTACGTATGTCACCTTGTGGTTTTATTTTAAATTGAATGTCCGTAATGTTACCCATAGTTAAAAACGGTCGCTACGATAAGCCTATCGAATAGTTTTTCTCCAAAATATCTCCTGTTAAGTTTATAGACAAACTCGTTCAAATAAAGCTGAAGATATTTTCCCTT
>JBBSRF010000221.1:0-4667 GCA_038243335.1 Sphingobacteriales bacterium | reverse complement strand
TATGTATTTGTTTGAAAAAGGAAAGTTATAATCTTTAATGTCATTACTCTACTCTGATCTATAAAATACATCGATTATAATACTACAATCCAAACTATACATTTGGTGGGTTTTTTCTGAAGGTGTTATTTTGGTTCATTTTCCTGTTATCGATTTATACAACTAGTCAACATAGATTTTACTTTATTTCAACTTTTATAAATAAATTAAACGCTTAACTTAGTAACATGATAGATAGGGCTACCTACCAAGCAGCTAAAATTGTTGCACCAGTTATAGAAGCGCATTTTGCCAAGCATCTGGCGGAAGCAAGTGCCAATGGAGAACTCGATTTAGCCCCTCAACCCCCAACAAGAGTAATTGAAGCCATTTTAGATTCTGCATTTTGGGCTAGCTTAAGAAAGGAAGAAGGACATTCTCCTAAAATTTCAATTGCATTTTTACCCTCAGAACAAGCTTTAAAACCAATTTTATTTGCGCATAAGCTTCCACTTAATCCTAACGTTTTAACCAAGTTGGCACCAGGTGTAGAGCGTGGTGGAATTCACATCGGTGTTTGGCATGATGGTTATGATTTACATATATGGGGTACTACTTTAAGTATTCCAAATTATTGTTTCGTTGTAGATGTATCTGAACCTGGTTTATTAGTTGTTAAACACCGGCGTATATATGGATTTGGAAAATATACGAATGTAGCAGTTTTAAAAGGTGATCAAATTAAAATGGTAGATGATAAAACGGCAATTATAGCCGATTTTCCACCTATGTTATTGTCGTTATTAGATTTAACAGTACATTCTTACTGGAATGACTCTGCTAATATTTTAATTCAGTTAGCTGTTTCTATGAGGGCACACGGTAGAGGTGGTGCTGTATTGGTTGTCCCTAAAGATAGTATAGAATGGGAACAGTCAGTTATACATCCTATAGGTTATGCTTTAAAACCCGCTTATAAAGGACTTGCAGATTTAATTGGCAATGAGAAAAAAGACAAAAGCGATATATTTTGGCAAGGTGCTTTAAAAAAAGAAGTAGATCATTTGGCTGGTTTAACAGCTATTGATGGTGTAACCATAATTAACGATAGGTTTGAACTATTGGCATTTGGCGCAAAAACCGGAAGAGCAAATAGTAGTGAACACATTAATGAAATTGCTTTTTCTGAACCTATAAATGGCGGAGGAACTATAGTTTTACATCCTGCAAAAATTGGTGGAACCAGACACTTGTCTGCAGCTCAATTTTTATTCGATCAGAGAAACGCTCAAGCTTTTGTAGCCTCTCAGGATGGTCATTTTACAATATATAGTTGGTGTAATACTTTAAATATGGTTCAAGCCCATAGAATAGATACCTTACTATTGTAATTGTTAGGTGTAATTTTTAAGCCAAAACTGAAGTAAGTACAATAGTAATTAAAAATAAAATTGCCATCACCAAGCGATCTCCTTTTATACGATCTTCTATAGTTAGCGGTTTTTGTATACTTTCTTCTCTTTGCCTTGAAATTGAAATAAGTGAGTTAAGTTTAATAATCATAATTACTTGTTTTATATATAGATATTTAATCTCATGCAAATCTTGAGCCAATATTATTCGGGTAATTAAAAATTATATTAGAGCTATTGTTTAAGCTTTTCTAAAATTTTCTAAAATTAAAATCAATAATTAACTGTACTATTTATGCTTCGACCTATTAAAATAGTGGTCTTTTTTTTAAAATAAACTAGGATAATATTCTGTCTAATTTTTTAAATTCTTATTGATTTAACTCGTTTCTTTTTTAAAAACATTCACTTTTAAATTATATAACGTTGTTTTTATAATTATATAATAAAATTAATTATTTGATTATTAATTAGTTGTGATTTTATTTGAAATAAATATAGTACTATGTATTGCATATTACTATATAAAACATATATCTTTGTAGGATGATAGCAGAAAATACGCAAACACAAATGCGAAAAGGTATACTAGAGTATTGTGTGCTTTTAACTATATCGAGAGGAGAGATTTACGCTTCAGATATTATTGCAGAATTAAAGCAGGCAAAATTACTTGTGGTAGAGGGAACCTTATATCCATTATTAACCCGATTAAAAAATAATGGGTTGTTGGCTTACAATTGGGTAGAATCTACATCTGGTCCGCCGCGTAAATATTATGTACTTACAGAAGATGGTAAACGGATCTTAAAACAATTAGACCACACTTGGCAAGAACTGGCTTATGCAATAACCACATCGCAAAATGGATCAGCTAAACAATCAGACTCTCAAAATTAATAACACAAAAAAATGAAAAAGACTTTAATCATAAATATAGGAAATACAATCATCCACATAGAAGAGGATGCATACGAGATTTTAACCGCTTACTTAAATGAGATTAAACAACATTTTGCAAAAAATGCAGATGACTTTGAAATTATAACGGATATAGAAAATCGAATAGCCGAAATGTTTGCTGAAATCTTAGAAGTTGGTAAAAGACAAGTAATCGAAATCAGTGATGTGCAAGCGGTAATTGTCCAAATGGGCAGTGTAAGTGACTTTATTGGTGAGGAAGAAGAGCAAGCTTCAAATGCAAACCAATATGCTAATTACGAAGGTGATAAAAAATTATATCGTGATACTGAGGATGGTGTAATTGCAGGAGTATGTGCAGGTTTAGGTCACTATTTAAATATAGAAGCACGCTGGATTAGGTTAATTATCTTTTTAGCTATTTTTTTAGGTGGAGCTGGATTTTTAGCCTATTTAATTCTATGGATTACGATGCCAAGAGCGGTTACCAGATCAGAAAAAATGGAGATGAAAGGTGAAGCAACTAATCTTTATGGCTATCAAAAAAGTTTTGAAGATGAGTTGGCAGCTTTTAAAAAGAATATGATAAATGCTGGCGAACAATTTCAGCCAATTGCAAAACGATCTGGTAATTTTATAACAGAATTTGTAAAAGTAATAGCCAAATTACTGGGTACAACTGGAATTATTTTTTTAAAATTTATTGCAGGTGTATTTATAGTATGCGGTTTTATAACTCTAGTTTGTTTAATTGCATGTTTAGCCGCCTTTTTAGGTTTTTGGGATTCTAGTGCTTTCGACAACTTTCCATTATCTGTAATTAACGAAGAGTTGAGAGACGGTATTGCTTTGAGTGCTTTTGTTACCGCATTTATTCCGGTATTGGCTTTGGTTTTGTTTGCAATTAGGGTTGCTTTTAATAAAAAAGCGATCAATAAATCGCTTTCATTCGCATTGTTAGTTGTTTGGTTAATTGGTGCGGGTTATAGTTCGTATTATGCAGCAAAAATGACATCAGAATTTAAAGAGCATGCAGAAATGGTTAAAATAGATGAGCTTAAAACTTATCCATCTTATGTTGTAGACTTAGATACTAGGGTAGTATTTAGCAAAGCAGATAGCTTGGCATTTAAAATAGAAGAGAATAATTTTGATGGCAGAGTGGTTTTAGATGATAACAATGATCATCCTTTTAGAGTGCAGAGAAATATAAGGTTTAAGATTTTGAAAAGTGAGAATGATAAAGCTAGTTTGGTGCAGACTTATGAAGCGCAAGGAAAAACTTTTGCTACTGCATTACAAAACGCACAAAATATACAATATAAATACAACCTTACAGATTCTTTAATCACACTTAAATCTCAATTCGAACTTAAAAAAGAAATTGCTTGGCGTAGCCAAGAAGTAACGATCTCATTAAAAATACCAGTGGGTGCACATGTGTTCTTAAACGATATGATTAACGAATACTTTCAATTTTATTACTATCAGTGCGATGACAGAAATGAAAACAAAACGAATCACAGAGAATGGGTAATGACCGAAGATGGCTTAAAATGTAAATCAGAATTAGATAAACCTAAAGATGAAACTAATCCTTAAAAATTAAAAGTGAGCATGCTAAATCAATTAATACATATCGAATTTATTTAGCATGTTTTCTTTAAATGGCATATTTTTAACTCATTACTTCTATTTAACCGTATAACGGTAAACGGCTCTACCAATATTTCCATTTTTATCAAATCCTTCTATCACAACACGGTAAGTTCCTTTTCCATCTGCATTAAAAAACTCAAAATTTAAATTGCCATTTTCATCTGTAATTAACTTTGGGTTCCAATAAATGGTAGTTCTTAAATCATTACTATTAATAATTGCATTAGGTAAATATTTAGGACTGTAAAATTCTCTTTCTTTACTATAACCCATTGGAGAAAATGTAATAATATTTGTTTTTGGAAGCATATCCATCAATTGTTGTCTCGTTATTTTCTGGCCAACTGGTAATTTTTTGGTATTGATTACTAATACGCCTTTTGTGCCATACAATCTATCTACAGTTCCTAAAACATCTTTCAAAAATATTTCTACAGATTCTAAATCATTTACACTAATAGAATTGATATCTCTGGCATCAACAGGACTTCCATTAATAAATATTTGTGCACCAACTCTTGATCCAGAATTATAATCTCTGGAAACATAAAATTTTTGTTCATTTACATCGTAAGTCATTCCTGTTGCTCTAGCTTTTAAACATTCTAGTAAAGAATTACACCCAGACAACATTTCTGCAGATATTTCATGATCTGCCAATTGTCCTAAACCACTTAACGCTGCATGGTCGTTATG
>JBBSRF010000220.1:0-4685 GCA_038243335.1 Sphingobacteriales bacterium | reverse complement strand
GTCGTGAATTGCAACGGCAAATAAATAGTTTAGCTTTTGAGCGAGTACCCAAATTAAAATCAGTAAATGCTAGCCAAAAATTTGAAAACATAATTAATGACCCATATATTTTTGAATTTTTAGGTTTAAGTCCAGACGAAAAAAATACTGAAAGAAGTTTAGAGTCTGCCATAATAAATCACTTACAGAGGTTTCTATTAGAATTTGGTAAAGGTTTTGCATTTGTAGCAAGACAACAACACATCGTAACAGATACTTCAGATTTCTTCATTGATTTAGTATTTTACAATTACATTTTAAAATGCTTCGTAATTATCGATCTTAAAACTAATAATTTAAGTCATCAAGATATTGGTCAAATAGATATGTACGTTAGAATGTATGATGATTTAAAAAGAAATGTTGGCGATAACCCTACTATTGGCTTATTATTATGCACGGAAAAAGATGAAACAATTGTCAAATACTCAATTTTAAATGATAAAAATCAATTGTTTGCTAGCAAATATTTATTGTACTTACCAAAAGAAGAAGAGCTAATTGCGATTATAGAACAAGATAGAGAACGCTTCGAATTAGATAATTAAAAAACCATGAAAATTACACACACAGAAATATATCGTTTTAGTATTCCCATAGCGCCTTTTAGAATTGCGACTGGCACCTTGCATTTTGCACAGAACGTTTTTATTCGAGTACATACAGATGCAGGAATTTATGGCGTTGGTGAATGTTCTGCTTTCCCCATGATTGTTGGAGAGACACAAGAAACCTGTTTAGCAATGGCAAAAGATTTTGCTAAAATATGGGTAGGTAAAAATCCTTTAGAAATACCAGAACGCATGGCGGATTTATTGGCTTATGCAGATCATAATGCGACCATCAAAAGTGCATTCGACATGGCTTTATTTGATATTGCTGCTAAAAATGCCAAACAACCTTTATATCAATTTTTAGGCGGCCATCAAAGAGCAATTGAAACGGATATGACTATTGGAATTGACACACCTGAGGGAATGGCGCAAACTGCTTTGAAATATCAGCAAAGTGGCTGTCGAATCATAAAAATTAAATTGGGCAAAAATCTACATGATGATATAGAAAGAGTAAAGCAAATTAGAACTGCTGTTGGCGCTAATATGATTTTACGCTTAGATGCTAACCAAGGTTGGAGTTTTGATGATGCTTTATTTGCCTTGGGCGAATTAGAATCTGAAAACATAGAGTTTTGCGAACAACCAATGCGAACTTGGTATGATGATTTATTACCTGAATTAGCGCTCAACTCTCCTATCAAAATTATGGCTGATGAAAGCTGCTATAATTATCATGATGCTCGAAAATTAATTAATAATAAAGGTTGCGATTACATCAATATCAAATTTGCTAAATCTGGCGGAATTTTAGGCGCACAAAAAATACATGAAGAGGCTTTGCAACATGGTGTAAAATGTATGATTGGAAGTATGATGGAAACTAGAATTGCTTTAACAGCAAACCTACACTTTGCATTAGCTAGTCCTAATGTGGTCTTTTTTGATTTAGACACTGCTTTATTGGGGCACTTGGTTGACCCAACTGTTGATGGATTAACTTATGACGGCTATTTCCTTTCTGTAACAGATAGTATTGGTATTGGAGCAGATGCTAATGAAGAGTTTTTAAAGACTTGCGAAAGCTGGGTTGTTTAAAACTTCATTTTAAAAAATAAAGGAGGAGTAAATTGTTTTTTTTTAGAATTAACTAAAGTTTACCTGCTGAATTGGGATTTTTAGGGGGAAGAAATCTCATCCTTACCCTTTTGGTTACGACGGATTACAAATTTTCGTCTGTTTTAAAAACCCGTTGGTCGATAAGTACGAAGTATACGTATAAAAATGGCAATTAGCCTGCAACGTTTATAGCTTGTTTGCGTCTTATATACAAAACACAAACAAAATATAGAAATCATGAAAACTACAATCAAAACACTTTTCGCAACTAGCTTAATCGCATTAGTAATCTCAAATTCAACTGTTTATGCTGCTGAAAAAATTAACCCAGCAAAAGAAAAATCTGTGCCAGCCACAGCTTTTAATATTTCCTCAATCAACAAAATTAATGTTAGTGGAAATATAGAGGTTACGTTAGTTCAAAATGCAAAATCGAATACCTTATTTACAAATGAAGGTAATGAATACGTATCCGTTAAAAAAGTAGGAAACTCATTAATTATTAATTCAAAAAATTCAAATAGAGCTGCAAAAATTACGGTTTATTTAGATGAAATTTATAGAATAGAAGCCTCTGACAATGCATCAATTGTAACTGAAAACCAATTGAATCTAAAATATCTTCAAGTTTTCTTAAAAGACAATGCCAATGTAAATTTAAATACTAAAACAGAAGCATTATTAACTAAATTAAATGGAAATTCAGCTTTAAGCTTAAAAGGTTCAACAGATTTATATACTATAGAGATGGATAAATCAGCAACAATTAGTCTAGATCATTTTAAATCTGGAAAAACTGAAATGCAGTCTGACGTTTTTGTTTCAAGTAGAAAGTAAAAGAATAAACCACACATATAAAACTAAAAGCCTATTTAAATCGATAGGCTTTTTTTATGGAATTAAGATCTTCGCAAAAGCTAAACTATCTCCATTAAAGGCATTAAAATCTACAACATGGTTAATGCCATTGATACGAGCTTTGTCTGAATGTTGCCAAAATTTATAGCTAGAATTGGCTAATTTTAATTTGGGTTGATAATAATGAGCTACCCAGAAAGGATAATCATCATAATATCCCATTAAATAATTTTGATAAAACTTTAATCCAGAATAAATTATCGGCCTAATCTTAGTTTTTGTTTCTACTTGAATAATAAATGCATTCAATTCTTTACGCATTTGCTCTGCAGAAACGCCATCTAAACCTTCTATATCTACAACGGGTGGTAAGTCTCCACTCTCAAAGCTTACAGTTTGCAAAAAGAAATTTGCTTGCCACAAACCAGATTTCTGCGGTCTGAAAAAATGATAAGCACCAACTTTAATCCCTGCTTTTGGTGCTTCACGCCAATTGCGTTGAAAATATGGATCTACTCTTAAAATACCTTCTGTAGCTTTAATAAATGCAAAAGAGATTTTAACATGATCTTCTTTCATCGCTTTTACTTTTTGCCAGTTAATTTTTCCTTGATAATACGAAACATCGATACCATGAATGGAATATTTCTTAGGAATTTTAATATTGAAACTCTCGTAAGTTCTGTAATTCTGATCATCGGTTGGATGTTTTATCCTGAACCAGGTAGCTGATGCTACTTTAATCACATAACCATAATAAAATGGAGAAAGAAGGATTAGAAAAATACCAATCAATGTAAACTTTAAAGTTAAGGATAAACCTTTACTTTTTTTTCGAGAAGGTTTTCTTTTACTTTTTGCCATTTTTTAAAGATGTCGTCCTTTCGAAACAGAATAAAACGATTGAGAAATCTAATGAGTAGATTTCTCAATCGTTCGAAATGAAGAAATTATTTTTTGCTTAATTCAGCATAATACTTATGAAACAATGGCAAAGTTTCGATGCCTTTATAATAATTAAAAATATCGTATTTTTCATTTGGAGAATGTAGCGCATCGCTATCTAAACCAAAACCAAAAAGTACTGATTTTATACCTAATACATCTTCAAATAAAGCCACAATAGGAATACTACCACCACCACGTGTTGGGATTGCTTTTTTACCAAAACTCGTTTCTATCGCTTTTTCTGCTGCTTTGTAAGCCAAACTATCCGTTGGAGTAACTACTGGCTCACCACCATGATGTGGTGTAACTTTAACTTTAACGCCTTTTGGTGCAATTTTCTGAAAGTGTTTAGTGAAAATTTCAGAAATTTCTTCAGAGCTTTGGTTTGGAACCAAACGCATGGAAATTTTTGCATTTGCTTTACTTGGCAAAACAGTTTTAGCACCTTCGCCAATGTAACCACCCCAAATACCATTTACCTCTAAAGTAGGACGAGTTCCTGTGCGTTCTAGTGTAGTATAACCTTTCTCACCCCACACTTCATCAACGGCTAAATCTTTTTTATATTCCTCCTCATTATAAGGAGCAGAATTCAAAGCTTTCTTTTCTGCATCGGTTAAATCAACTACTTTATTATAAAAATCTGGAATAGTAATGTGGTTATTTTCATCGTGCAAAGAAGCAATCATTTTACATAATATCGTTGCTGGATTTGCTACTGCACCGCCATATACGCCAGAGTGTAAATCTCTATTTGGCCCTACAACTTCCACTTCCATATAAGCTAAACCACGTAATCCAGTTTCTATAGAAGGGTTCTCCATGCTGATCATTGAAGTATCAGAAATTAATACTACATCAGCTTTTAAACGTTCTGTATTTGCTTTTACAAAAATGCCTAAGTTATTAGAGCCAACTTCCTCTTCACCTTCAATCATAAACTTTACGTTACAAGCTAAAGTATTGGTTTTCATCATCAACTCAAAAGCCTTCACATGCATGTAAAACTGACCTTTGTCATCACAAGCACCACGAGCATAAATTTTTCCATCACGTATGGTTGGTTCAAATGGTGGCGTTTTCCAAAGTTCTAATGGGTCTGGTGGTTGCACATCATAATGTCCATATATCAATACTGTTGGTAAATTCGCATCAATTATTTTTTCT
>JBBSRF010000219.1:0-4699 GCA_038243335.1 Sphingobacteriales bacterium | reverse complement strand
CGGGTGTGTTTTCTTGATAAGCTATTCCATTACTCGTATCAACAGATTTGAAATAATCTGATTTAGCTGCGTACAATGTCTTAATACCAAATGCTTTATATACTTTTTGCGTTGCTTTACTTTCTCCAGCTTTAGCTGAAGGAATGACTGTATTTCCAACAAAATTTTCTTTTACATCACTATACATTTTTACGTCTCCTGCATAGATACGATCTGCAATTTTTCTAAAAACAGGACCAGCAACCAACGAACCATAGTATTCTCCTTTTGGATCATTTATAACTACGATCAAAGAATATTTAGGCTGCTCAGCCGGAAAATAACCAACAAAAGACGCTTGATACTTTTTATCCTTATAACCTTTATCGCCATTTGCTACTTGAGCTGTACCCGTTTTACCTGCAATGTTATACAATGGGTTATAAACAATTTGCTTTCCACTACCACTTGTTACTACACCTTCTAACATTGCTTTAATTTTACTTAGAGTTTCATCAGAACATATTTTATTATTAATTACTTTCGCTTTAAACTGTTCTATTGGATTACCTAGTCTTCTAATTTCTTTTACAAATAATGGAGCAACATATTTACCATTATTAGCTACCGCGTTATAAAACGAAAGCATCTTTAACGGTGTGAGCTGCATTTCATAACCATAAGCCATTTGAGGAAGAGTCATATTCTTATTCCAGCTCTTATTTGCTTTAATATTTTTAACTACTGGTTGAGATTCTCCAGGAATTTGCAAATCCATGATTTTATTAAACCCCCAATCGTACAAATGATCAGTAAATTTCATTGGATCAGCACTATAGTTATCATTGATCAATTTTGCAATGGCGGCATTAGAAGATTCTTCAAAAGCACGTTTAACAGTTACCATCTCATCTTTTGGATGAGAATCTGTAATTCTTTTACCAGGTATTTGATACCAACCAGTTCTAACCATTGTGTTGGTGTCTACAAGCTTATCTTCTAGCAAAGCCATATATGAAGCTAATTTAAAAGTAGAGCCTGGGTCTTGATTACCAGCTATTGCATAATTAAAAGATTCTTTATATTCTCCATCCTTTCCAACAGTATAATTTGCAACAGATCTTATTTCACCTGTAGCAACTTCCATTAAAACAGCTGTACCATGATGCGCTTTTGATTTAATCAATCCCTCTTTTAAAGCACTTTGAACCAAGTCTTGCATATTAATATCAATAGTAGAAATAATATCTGCGCCATCTGTTGGTGCAATTTCTGCATCATTATTAATTGGCACCCAAAAGCCCCCAGCAACTCGCTGTTTCATTTGTTTACCTGTTTCGCCATTGATATAGTTACCATAGGCACCCTCTAAGCCTACACTGTAAGTCTGTCTTTTATAGCCAATTGTTCTTGCAGCTAAATCTTTAAAAGGAAGAATTCTTCTATTTTGTTTTTCGGCTTTTAAACCTCCAGAATATGAACCAATATTGTACAAAGGAAATTGTCTGATTAACTTTAGATCTTGATAAGAAACTTTACGCTTTATGAGTACATTTCTTAAGCTATCTCTTCTAGATTTACGTAAAAAGCGAGAATAATCTTTAGTGGTTTTGTCTTTAAAAAAATTAGCTAAACATATTGCTAATGAATCAACTTTTGAATTAAATACGTCATCTTTTGCAATTCCTCCAGCAAACATATCCATACGCAACTCGTACTCAGGAACTGATGTAGCCAACAAACTACCATCATTAGAATAAATATTACCACGGACAGCTTCTATTTCAAACTCTCTAACAGAAAGACTGTCAGCCATTGCTTTCCATTTTTTACCTTGAACAAATTGCACATCACCTAGCTTAGCTAAAACTGCAAAGGCAAAAATTACAATTAGCCCAAAAGCTATGTAAACCCTAAATAATATATTCTTTCTAATATTCATTGCTTATTACTACAATTTTCTTTGGCGGCTCAATTAATTCTTTAAGACCTAGAGTATCTACTTTTTTAGCAACTTCTGTCATTTTGCTTTTAAACATTAAGTCTGCCTTGAGCGACTTATATTCCCAGCTTAACTCTTTTATTTCTTTACTTAATTTATCTATACTTCTAATATTTTTCATAGTCCAATGACTATTTGCGATGTAAATCATTGTCAAAAAACATAGAAAAATTATAAAAGGAAACATTCCAGATGCCGACTCTTTACTAACTACACCTTCTGTTAATAGCTTTCTAAAAAAAGCAATTGTACTCCCTTCTTTTACTGGCTCTTTTGGAACTTCCAATTCCTCTTTTTCTTGTATATCTTCTTCTTTATCGACTACTTCTTTTCTGAATTGGTTATTCATCTGTGTCTTATTAATATATTTATATATCATATGGAGCCATTGATGATTAAATTAATTATAGAAAAATTAATAATTATTTTAATCATGTCAAGTTCATATCTTTTCTCCAATTCTTAATTTCGCACTTCTAGCTCGACTATTTATAGCCAATTCATCTTCATCTGCAACTACTGCCTTTCTAGTTATTGTTTTAAATGGTTTTAGCTCATTACCAAAGAAATCCTTTTCAACTTCGCCTCTAAATTTTCCTTTAGCAATAAAGCTTTTTACAGGCCTATCTTCTAAAGAGTGATAAGACATAACTACCAAACGACCACCAGGCTTTAAAACCGCAGCAGTTTGCTCCAAAAAGTTTTCTAAAACTTCTATTTCTGCATTTACTTCTATACGCAATGCCTGAAATACCTGAGCCATGTATTTATTTTCTTTTCCTTTAGGAATATGATTTGCAATAGCACTTTTAAAATTATTGAGCGTTGAAATTGGCTGCTCTAAACGTGCAGTTGCAATTGCCCTAGCCAATGACTTTGCATTTTTAACTTCGCCGTAAATTCCAAATAATTTATGAAGTTTATCTTCTGGATAAGTATTTAAAACAATAGCCGCAGTTAATGGACGTTGTTTATCCATACGCATATCTAAATCGGCTTCAAAACGGGTAGAAAATCCCCTGCTTGGCTCATTAAATTGATGAGAAGAAACGCCTAAATCAGCTAAAATACCATCAACTTGTTTATAGCCTAATAGTCTAAGATTATTCTTAAGAAACCCAAAATTCTGATCTAAAAATATGAAACGCGGATCGTCAATTTTATTTCTTTGCGCATCAGGATCTTGATCAAAGGCAATCAAAACACCATCTTTATCTAAATTTTTAAGAATTTCTTTAGAATGACCGCCACCACCAAAAGTAACATCTACATAAACACCATTAGGTTTGATATTTAATCCTTCAATACATTCTTTTAACAATACAGGAACGTGGTAACTAATCTCCATCTTCTAACCTCCTATCTTTACCACCCATTACTTTTTCCGCAAGTTTTGCAAATTCTGCTGGAGAGTCGTTAAATAATTCTTCGTAGGCTTTCTTGTCCCAAACTTCAACCTTATCTAATTGACATGCCAATACTAACTCTGAGCCAATCTTCGCAAAATCAGTTAAAGACTTTGGCAACAAAACCCTACCTGCTGCATCAAGTGATAATTCAGTAGCTCCCCGCTGAAACTTACGCACGAAGTCCCTGTTCTCGGGAACATACATATTAAGTTTCATCATATCAGCTACTATCTCTTCCCAAACTTTTTTAGGATAGATAATTAAATTTTGTTCAAAACCACGGCTAATAATCAAACCATCTTTCTCAACATCAGGCAATTGCTTCTTCAATGAAGAAGGAACACTTAAGCGCCCTTTTGCATCTAGCTTACAATCAAATTCTCCTATTAGTTGAGTCATAATGGTATTTACACTTTTTATTAGTGTAAAAATAAAATACTTTTACCACTTTTCACCACTTTCTCCCACAAAAAAGTTATCAACATGTGATATTCGTTCATTTCTTCTCACCAACAGCTATTTTTGGCTAAAAATTAGCAATAAAAAAAGCGGTGTTTGGACAAATTTCTCCAAACACCGCTGATTATTAATTATTTATAACTGATTTTACTAGCTCATTATAGCTTTTACGCCAGGCAATTCTTTACCCTCCATATATTCCAACAAAGCGCCTCCACCTGTAGAAACATAACTAACTTGATCATCTAATTTAAACTTAGCAATTGCCGCAGCAGAATCACCACCTCCAATTAAAGAGAAAGCACCATTTTTTGTTGCAAAAACTACTGCCTCTGCTATAGCTTTTGTGCCATGCTCAAAATTCGACATTTCAAAAACACCCATCGGCCCATTCCACAATATTGTTTTAGAATTTTTTATCGTTTCACTAAATAGTTCAATTGTTCTTTCACCAATATCTAAACCCATCCAATTGGCAGGAATATCATTTGTTTCTACTTGACTTTTAGACGCATCGTTGTCAAATTTATCAGCAATTACTGTATCAATTGGCAGGATTAAATTTACACCTTTAGCTTTTGCTTTTTCAATTAACTCTAAACACAAAGGCATTCTATCTTCTTCTAACAGAGATGTTCCAATTTCGCCGCCTTGTGCTTTAGCAAAAGTATAAGCCATACCTCCTCCAATTATCAGATTATCTACTTTGTCTAATAAACTTTCAATTAATAAAATTTTATCAGAAACTTTTGCCCCACCCATAATTGCAGTAAAAGGTTTAGCTGCACCGTGGTTTACTTTTTCAGCATTTTTCAGTTCTTCAGCCATTAAATATCCAAAATATTTTGCT
>JBBSRF010000218.1:0-4719 GCA_038243335.1 Sphingobacteriales bacterium | reverse complement strand
TTTAACTCGATCTCCTTTATTTACAATAACTTGTAATATTACACTATTCTCTTGATTGGGGTCTGGTTTAGATTTAAAATCAATTTCAGTAAAGAAATAACCTTTATCCAGTAAATATTTGTTAATTATCGTTTTCGTGCTATTATATAAATTATCGTTAATAATTGTTTTACCAGCTTTATCTGCTAACTTTTCGTTTAAATCTGTTTTTTGAGATTTAGTAACACCAATAATTTCGAAAGAAGATAAACGCGGGCGTTCAACTACTTCGATGTCAAAATATACAGTATCATCAACTAATTTAGTAACGAAAATTTGTACATCATCAAATAAGCCTTGAACCCAAAGATTTTTAATTGCATTAGCTGTAACTTCTCCAGGCAATGTTACTACATCTCCAACATTTAGCTTAGAAAGTTTAATAATTACTTCTTTATCTAAATATTGTGTACCAGTTAAGGTTGTACCTCCTATTATATAATCTTTAGGACTAAAATAATCTAGGTTTAAACCATTAACTTTTAGGCTAGGTGCTTTCGCTTGTGGCTGACGGATTTGAGCTATTGTTGGTAAACCAATAAGTAGCAGAAATATGAGTTGGTATATTTTTTTCATTTATAATCTAAAAAACGTTGCTAAGTTAATTTAAACACATGTTAAAAAGTGTTAAAAGTAAAATTAGTTCAATTGTTCACTAATTTTTCCGAAGCGTCGTTCGCGTTTCTGGTAATCTACAATGGCCTTGAAAAGATCTTCTCTTCTAAAGTCTGGCCATAAAGTTTCGGTAAAGTATAATTCGGCATAAGCTATTTGCCATAACAAAAAGTTACTTATTCTATGTTCGCCGCTGGTGCGTATCATTAATTCTGGATCTGGCAATTGTGCAGTGGTTAACTGCGCATTAAAACTTTCTTCATTGATATCATCTAATGTTATTTTTTGTGCTAATAATTGTTGTGCTAATTTCTTTGTTGCTTCAATAATTTCCCATTTCGCACTATAACTTAGTGCTAATGTTAAAGTACACCTAGTATTATTACTAGTTATTTCCATTACGTTTGCCAAGTCATCTATACATTTCTTTGGCAATGAATTAATATCACCAATAGCGTTTAATTTTACGTTATTTTTGTTTAATGTTTCTGCTTCACTGTTTATTGTAGAGATTAATAACTCCATCAAAGCATTCACTTCATCAATTGGTCTATTCCAATTTTCAGTTGAAAAAGCATAAACGGTTAAGTATCTAATCCCAATTTCTACACAACCTTCTACAATATCTTTTATAGAAGCCACTCCACTTTCGTGGCCAAAAACTCTAAATTTTCCTTGATTTTTTGCCCATCGTCCATTACCATCCATAATAATTGCGATGTGTTGTGGTAAGCGATTGATATCTATTTGTTCCTTAAATCCCATTAAAATATAATAAACACCCTAAAAAGTAAAGCATTTTTGGCTCACAAAGTTATAAGATATCCCTATACTTACAAACATGTAAGTATCTCTTTTTCTTAAATCTCCTCTTTGTGTACCAACAGCACCAATACCTGTAGGGTTTGATAGTACACTACCGTTTGAATAATAACCACTTACATCATCTAAAAAATCTGTAAATGCAGTTCTATAACTAATTTGAGAAGATACCGAAAAGTAATCTGTAAGCCTATATTTTAATCCAGCTCCATAGGGTATGGTTATTGCGAAAGGTTTATAGGCTTCAATTTGTCCTTCAGTCATCTCTTTTCTCAAGTTATTAGAAGAATAATTAGGATATTTTGCTGATGATTTGAAATAAACACCACCTAAACCAGCAAAGATATAAGGAGTAAAACGAGTTTTACTAATAAGAGAAAAGGCATCAAAAAAATTAACATCAGTAATTAAACTAACTTCATGTATATTGGTATTAAAGTTTATTCCTCTATTTCTAAATTGTAAATTCTTAGACTTTGTATCGTCGCCCTTAATATTGCCATAATTATAATGCATCCCTAAGCCAATAAACTGTGTAAAATTTAATTTAGCAAATGCACCTGCAGTAATACCACTAATTTTAAATAAATTATTCTGATTAAGATCTCCTATATAGCCTGAGCCTCCTGTAATAATACCAATTTCTGCTCTTTGAGCAAAACCAGTTAGAACAAAAAAGATAGTAATTAGTATTGATAAAAATATTTTTTTGCAATACATTTTAATAATTACGTGTATCTATACCCCAAAGTAATTTATTTCTTAACGTAGTCAAATAACTTTCATTATTTAATCGAATAAGATTAATATTAAAATCAGCTTTATTAATACTAATTTTAACAGATTTATCAACAGTAACTGTTCTTGAATCGCAAGAAACTAAAAACTTTGTACTTCTCGCCTCAATCTCAAAAGTTAATTTAACATCATCCGGAATAATAATCGGTCTTACATTTAAATTATGTGGTGCAATTGGGGTAATTACAAAATTTTGTGCGTTTGGTAAAATTATTGGTCCACCGCAGCTTAAGGAATATGCAGTAGAGCCTGTTGGTGTAGCTATTATTAAACCATCTGCCCAATAAGAATTGATAAACTCGCCATTCATAAAAGCATGGATAATCATCATAGCAGAATTATCTCTTCTATGTATGGTCATGTCGTTTAATGCAAAACTCTCATCACCAAATAAATTATTCTGAGATTCTAAACTTAAAATACCTCTTTTATCAAGTGAGTATTCTCCATTAACAAGTGCTTCAATGGCTTCTTTAATTTCAGTTTTATTTATACTTGCCAAAAACCCTAGTCGTCCAAAATTTATTCCGATAACTGGTATTTGAGAATCTCTCACCAAAGATAATGTATCTAATAATGTCCCATCTCCACCAAGGCTTAATAAAACATCTGTTTGGCTTACAAGTTCTTTGTGATTAGAAAAAGTAAGTAGATGATTTGGAAAGCTAACCTTATTCTTAATATAGTTATAGAACTTTAAATAGACAGAAATTTCTATTTTGTGTACTGCCAATGCATCGAACACTTCTTGCACAAAAGGTAAAACTGTGTCGTTAAAATCTCTACCGTAAATTGCTATTCTCATGAAGCGATTAAACGTTTAAATAATTCATAAATGAATTGAATCGATCAGCCGAATTATTCTCATTCTCAACATTATTAAAAACTGCTTTAACTTCGTAATTATAGCGTTCAAAAGAAGAAATGATACCAGAGAGTTCAGTTTTATTAATTTTTAAAGTAACCTCTAACTTAGTCGAATCTGCAAATGAACTTACATAAGAAGAAAGAATTTGAGCATTATCAGCTTCAACTATTTGAGCCATATGCGCCAAAGAATTATTTCTATTACTGATTGATAAAATAATAATACCACCAGGTTCTTTAGCAGCGAACAAATCTGCAGTATATTGAAGTATATTGTTAATTGATACAATACCTAAATAGTTCTTATTAGTATCTAAAACAGGAACTATAGACAATTGTAATTGATTAAAAAGCCTAATTACATCATAAATATGAGCATTTTCAAAAACAAAAGGATTAATAATAGACAAAGATAAACTTCCAATTGGAGCTGATAAATCTCTAAGTTCTATCAGTTCACTTTCGGCAACTAACCCTAAAAATTGATTTTCGTTAACGATAGGTAAATGGTAAATTTTAAATTCACTCATTCTCTCTAATGCCTTCTTTGCAGTATCAGAAGTTTTCAGAGGAGAAATGATATTTGATGTGAGTTCAGCTGCAATCATTTATTTAAGTAAAACTCGATTAAGAAATTTGTCTAAGTATTCGTTAAATTCTGTTGGTCTTTCCATCATTGGGGCATGACCACATTTATCTACCCAATTTAACTCTGAATTAGGTAAAAGTTCGTGAAACTCTAAAGCTACTTCTGGTGGAGTTATTTTATCCTGTTTACCCCAAATTAAAGATACAGGTATAGTTATTCTTGATAATTCTTTATTCATATTATGACGAATAGCTGATTTTGCCAATGCCAAAATACGTATTACTCTAGACCTATCATTAACAGATTTATAAACCTCATCTACAAGTTCTTTAGTTGCAGTTGCAGGATCATAAAAAGTATATTCTACCTTTTCTTTTATATAATCATAGCTTTCTCTTCTAGGAAAAGAACCACCAAATGCATTTTCGTATAATCCAGAACTACCTGTTAAAACTAGTGCTTTAACAAATTCTTGATGTGCTGTTGTGAATACTAAACCAACATGACCACCTAAAGAATTTCCTATTAAAACAACCTGATTTAGTTTCTTAAATTTAAGAAAACGATGTACATATTTTGATAAACTTTTTACGCCTAAAGTTAATATTGGAAGTTCATATATAGGTAATATAGGAACTATAACATGGTAACTTTTTTTAAAGTGATCTATTGCAGGCTCCCAATTACTTAATTCTCCCATTAGCCCATGAAGTAATACTAAAGTCTCGCCTTCACCTGCTTCGATATAATTAAACCCGTCATCTTCGATTACTTCGTATTTCATATAATATTATGATATAGTATGCTACTAAGTTAGTAGAGTAAAATTAAAATACGGCAAATAATGTTATTATTTTTTAATTTTTAACAAAATTAAATTTATGTAATTGTGCTTTTACAAGCTCACCAATTAATTTACCATCTGCCTTACCTGCTAATTCTTTATTTGCTATTCCCATTATTTTGCCCATTTCTTTAATAGAAGTAGC
>JBBSRF010000217.1:0-4739 GCA_038243335.1 Sphingobacteriales bacterium | reverse complement strand
CTTTTTTACTATTCTAAAATTAACTAACCAAAACGGCTATAGCAAATATCTTTTTTCTATGAGGGTATAGTTAATACCTATTTGACTTTAAATGATTGCTTCCCATTTAACAAATCCCAAAAAAGTAAAAAATCACTTACTAAACTATATAATGGATATTTAAAAGTTGTAGGTCTATTCTTTTCGAAGAAAAAATGACCAATCCAAGCAAATCCATATCCTATAAATGGTATAAAAGCAATAAAACGCCAATCGTGAAATAACATTCCAGTAAATAAAGATAAGAGTAATAAAGTCGTTCCTATAAAATGAAGTATTCTGCTTGTAAAATTTTGATGTTCACTTAAATAAAATGGATAAAATTCTTTTAATGATGTAAATCTTTTTTCGCTCATCTTTAATGACAATTTAATTTGATTATAAATTTACCAAACCTAAATTTAGGCCGCAAGTTTAATTTATAATTAGAATAATTTTTATAATAATTGGTGAACTTTTAAAAATTCTGAAAGTTTTTCTGGATGCATATCCATTAATAAAGTATTTAACCCAGCCTTTCTAGCACCTTCTATATGTTGTGGACTATCATCTATAAACAATGTTTCTGAAGGATTTAAATCATTCTCTTTAATCACTTGTTCAAAAATATCTAAATTCGGTTTACGTAATTCCATTAAATGCGAGAAGTAAGCTTTCTCAAAATAATTATCATAATTATTAATGCTATAGTTTTCTTTAATGTGTTTAACAATCCAATCATAATGAATAGCATTATTATTACTCAACAAAAAAGTTCTGTATTTCGCTTTCATTTTTAATAAAACATCATGGTTATTTGCTGATACTCCAATTAATAAACTGTTCCAAGCATCATCAATTTGCTGGTCAGATAAATCTTGATTATGGGCGGCTTTTCTAATTCCAGCTCTAAATTCAGATGGAGAGATGGTGTTTGTTTCAAAATTATCAAATAATTGATTGTGGTTTTTATACGCAAAAAAAGCCTCTATATTTGTTATACCTAGTTGTAAAAGAGCGCTTTGAGAACGCTTAAAATTGATTTCGAAGATCACGTTCCCGTAGTCAAAAATAATATTTTTTAAATTTTTCATCAAAATGGTTTCCAAAATTCGTTGCAAATATGTAACATTGCACTCGCAAATCCTAACAAGGATTTCGGGGCCTATAGCTCAGTTGGTTAGAGTAGAAGACTCATAATCTTTTGGTCCCTGGTTCGAGCCCAGGTGGGCCCACAAAAAACCTCAACGAAAGTTGGGGTTTTTTTATGTTAAAACCAGCTTTATGCTACGAAAAAGGCAATATTTTGTTTTATAATTTCTGAAATGTGCTTGTTTTTACAATCTGTTAATTACCTTCTAGTTTAAAAAAATAGGCTCAAGTATAATAGACAATTTCTTAAATAGAAAAATTTAATGACTTATAATTAATTAAACATAAGAGAATAATAAAAGATGATTTTATCTTTTATTATTAATGCATTTATTGTACTTTTGCATAAAATATATCAATTTATAATCTCATATTAACTGTTTAGCGTTTGTTAATAAGTATTAAATTAACTAACATAGTATTATTTTTAATTATTCTTTAAATCATCAATTTAAGAAAACTAAAAAATAAATAATTATAATAGATAAATGTTTAGAATATAAAGGATTAAAAGGTATTTATATCTAATTTTGTTATAGTAGAATATAAAAAATTATCATATATATAAAATACGATAGAAAAACAAATTATGAATATGGCTTATTTATCCATTGCACCTGAATTAATAGTGGTATCGTCGCCAGCAGGTTTATCATCAGTATTATTAATTATCTCTTTTTTAGTTATTTTGATTTTACTTTTTGTTGCGGTTTTCCTTTATTCAAAAATTAGACGAACTTATAAAATTTCTAGAAAACCTAAATATATGAGCGGTAAATCTCAACTTATTGATTATGTAAAGTCACTTAATAGCAATCAAATTGATACATTTTTAAATTATTTGAATGTTGAGAAAGAGGTGGAAAATAAGACTAAAAAGTCTAAAATATTAAGTATCTCTACATTTTTGTTTTATATATTTTTTAGTCAAAAAGGATTTTCTCAAACTACAACTACAGTTAATAGTTTGTTTTCTGAAGGTGGAATAATTATTACAATATTTTTAATCCTTATTCCATTATTGGGTGGTATTTGGCTAATGATATCTAAAGTAAATCATCTTTTTAGTAAATATAAAAATAAACAAACCCAAAGCGAAGCTGAAGATTTAATCTCTTTAGTAGATAAAGAAGATTATGAAGAAATAAAAGAAATATTAATAAAGAGAAAACAAGCATTAGATTATACTTTACAAAATAGTGAATTATCAGGTAAAATAGTTGCAGATGATAGTAAAGGGTTACTACAACAAGTAAAAAGTGAAGCAGGATTGCCAGTTGTTTCTGCAAAGAAAAGAGCTGTTAAAAGACCACAAATAGATCCAGCATTAGCAAAATTGATTTTATATTTTATAGGTACTGCAACTTTTTGGTTAATCTTTGGAACAACAATAGGAGAATACTTAGGTATTAAATTTGTAGCACCAGATGTAGATCATTTAAGCTGGTTAAGCTTTGGTAGACTTCGCCCAGTACATACTAATGCAGTTTTCTGGGGTTGGGCTTCTCTAGGGATGCTTGGATTAGGCTATTATGTTGTTCCTCGTGTAAGTAATGCTCCATTAAAAAGTTTAAAATTAGGTTGGTACGCACTTTATCTAATAAATACAGCAGTATTATTAGGTACTATAAGTTTAATGGCTGGAATAAATAATGGTGGTGGAGAATACAGAGAGTATATCTGGCCTATAATGTTATTATTTGGTATAGGTTTAATTATTACGCTGATTAATTTTATACAAACTATTGCTACAAGAACAACAAAGGAAATTTATATTTCTAATTGGTATATTGTTGCATCGGTAATATTTGCTATTGTAATCTCTGTTGTTGCCTATGTGCCGATGTGGCAGGATGGTTTAGGGGAAACAATTATACAGGGTTATTACATGCACCAAGGAGTAGGAATGTGGTTTATGTTATTTACATTGGGTATTGTCTACTACTTCCTTCCACAACAGTTAAACAAACCTATTTACTCATATAGTCTTGGTATTTTGGCGTTTTGGACACAGATACTATTTTATACTGTAATTGGAACACATCATTTTGTGTTTAGTTCTATTCCATGGTGGCTACAAACTACCGCTATTGTTGGTAGTGTGGGAATGATTATACCCGTAGCTGCAGGAACAACAAATTTTTTGTTAACCTTCAAAGGAGCTTGGTATAAAATTCCATCAAGTTATACACTACCATTTTTTATTATTGGTATTATATTTTATTTTACTGGCTCTCTTCAAGGCACAGCAGAAGCATTTCGTTCTACCAATATGATTTGGCATTTCACTGACTTTACTGTTGCTCACTCACACCTTACAATGTATGGTATTATTTGCTTTTTCTTGTGGGCAGGTATATATGCGGTAGTACCTAGACTAACAGGTAGAGAAGCTCCTCAAATAACTATAGGTGCACACTTTTGGTTGGCCTTAATTGGATTACTATTTTATACTGTACCGTTAATGTATGGTAGCACCCTTAGAGGCATGATGTGGATTGAAGGTAAACCTTTTATAGATAGTGTGGTATTTATGGCACCCTATTGGTTGTGGCGTGCAATTGGCGGTAGTTTGATGTGGCTTTCTCATCTATTTTTTGCTTATAACTTATATAAAATGCTATCTGGTAGGTCTGAGTTAGATCTACAAGAGACTGCTATAGAAAAACTTAATCAGTCTATTGCTGTAAATAAATCCAAATTATAATTTCAATTAGATTAACATGGAATTTTTTAATAATCATACTAAACTATTTACAACAGCATTCTTACTTTTTTTAGGGCTAACGTTGTTTGTCTGTGTAGTTCCGGCACTTAATAATCAAGCAAATAATGCACCGCTTCCTTATGCTCAACCCTTAAGCGATGAAGCTATTCAGGGAAAAGCATTATTTATATCAAACGGTTGTGTTGCCTGCCATACTCAACAAGTTAGAAATATTGATATGGATAAGGTTTGGGGCGAACGTCCGAGTATAGCTGCAGATTATGCAGATAATCATCGCACAGATTTTTGGCGTAACACAGCAACATTAATGGGTACTGAGCGCACGGGGCCAGATTTAACTAACATTGGAAAAAGACAACCAAGTATGGAATGGAATCTTACCCATTTATATAACCCTAGAATTGTAGTAAAAGAATCAATTATGCCTGCCTATCCTTGGCTATTTGAAATAAAAGATAAAGCAGCTAAAGGTGATGTTGCTGTTAGTGTAACTGAAGATTTTATGGGTGGTAGCAAAGGTGTTGTAATCGCAAAAGAAGAGGCCTTACAACTTGTAGCATATTTACAATCCTTAAAGCAAACCAAACTACCAGATGGTTCCCCAAATTTTGCGTTTCTATATCCTAAGTCGGGTGATTTAGCCAAAGATGCAGGCACTGGTGGAAAAAAATTATTAGATGGGGCAACTTTATATAATATCAATTGCCAAAGTTGTAATCAACAAAATGGCGAAGGTTTAAAAGGAGCGTTTCCTGCATTAAAAGGGAGTAAAATAGTATTGGATGAAAATCCTGAATTATTTGTAAATGTAATTATGAATGGATATAGCGGAAGGGAAAAG
>JBBSRF010000216.1:0-4752 GCA_038243335.1 Sphingobacteriales bacterium | reverse complement strand
TGGTAAGAATTTACTAATTACATCCATTTCCTCTTGCTCAACTATGTATAAATCTTCACGACCTTGTTCTTTGTAGATAGCTGCAGATTCTTTACGTTGCTTTACCAAGCGTTGCAAAATTTTAATTTCTGTATCTTGTGTAATTTCTTCAGTATTGCCTTTTTCAGTTTTTGCTAATAATAAAGCAGCTTTAATTGCTCTTAATCCTCTTAGTTTTGCTTGATCTTTAGCCAGCATGGCTTGTTTTATTTCTTGATCTATTATTGTTGATATCATTTAAGTTATTTTAAAGTTACAAGATCTAAATATTAATAACATCCAATTGATTAGTCTCTTATTAATATTGTACCTGTTGCTTGTGCAGTTGGCATAATTACCATATCGTTTATATTTACATGTGCTGGCCTACTTACTGCATACCAAATAGCATCTGCAATATCTTGAGCTAATAATGGCTCAAAACCATCATAAACCTTTTTTGCTCTGGCTTCATCCCCTTTAAAGCGAACAATAGAAAATTCAGTTTCTACCATGCCAGGGTGTACAGCAGTTACCTTAATGCCGTGCGGTAACAAATCTATTCTCATTGCCTTATTCAAAGCATCAACAGCATGTTTAGTTGCACAATACACGTTTCCATTTGGGTAAACTTCTTTACCAGCTATTGATCCAATATTTATGATATGTCCTTTATTATGTTGTACCATCCAACTAGAAACTATTTTAGAAACATACAAAAGTCCCTTGATGTTGGTATCAATCATAGTATCCCAATCATCAGTATTTCCTTTATCAATTGGATCTAAACCTTGACTTAATCCTGCATTGTTAACCAAAACATCAACGTTTTTCCATTGTGGCTGTAAAGTTTCTAAAACGTAGTTAATATTTTCTTTATCACGTATATCAGCTTTTATTTTTTTCACCTCAACGGCATATTTATCAGATAAATGATGAGCCATTTTATCAAGCAAATTCTCTCTTCTTCCTAATAAAATTAAGTTGTATCCATGCTGCGCAAATAGATGAGCACAAGCCTCTCCAATTCCTGAGGTGGCACCAGTAATTAATGCAATTTTAGCCATTTGTTAATTTATAAGATATTAACAAAGATATAATTTTTTGAATTGGGAATTTACTGGAAAATTAAACTGAATGTAAAACTTCTCAACTTTGCCTTTTCAATCGGGTTATCAAATGCACTTCCTTGCCTGTCAATCATATCCTTTAAAGAATAAGAGAGTTTAAGTTCTGGAGATACTTTAAACCATTTAAAATAAAAATCCAACCCTAAGCCAGCCTCGTATGATAGATAATTTCTTTTTACAATTAGGTTTTTTTGCTTCTCAGGCAGTGTAAATAAACTTTTACGAGAGCTTATATCCATTGAATATTTAACACCACCTAGCATATATACACTAACATTTCCAAATCTTTGTGATTTTAATTTTAAGTTTATGGGAAACTCTACTAGACTTGACTTATTTGTTTTTTTTACAATTTCTACTGAATCAATATTTGATAATAACTCATAGGCGTAATTCATTTTAAGATCATTACCAAAAACGTATGATGGACTGATACGAAAATCTATATAATCAGTGAGCTTATATTTTGCAAGCAACATTAGGCCAACTCCAGGCGTAACATTAGAATATATCGATTTTAATTTTCCTAAACCAGCAGTTGGGTCTGAAAACGGGTCACTCCAATTTGGATTTTTTAAAATTTTATACTCTGAAGCTATATATTGAAAAGAATATCCAAAACTTAATCTCTCTTGATCAATACCTCCGCCCCAATTTTGAGCTTTAACATTACTAAAAAAAAATAAGATTAATAAATAGCTTAGGATAAACCGTTTTTTCATTTAGTTCCTGTATAAATTGCGCTTATACCGAAGGTTAAAGAACGGTTTTTAGTATTTTTATAGCCCACTTTATCCATTAAAGTAATAAAATTTTTTCCATCTGGGAAAGCAGCAACGGATTCTGGCAAATATGTATAAGCTCTCTTATCCTTAGAAAATAATTTTCCAAAAAAAGGGGTCACATACTGAAAATAAAAACTGTAAGCTTGTTTAATTGGAAATGACTTTGGTTTAGAGAATTCTAAAATAACTATTTTACCTTCAGGTTTTAATACCCTTAACATATCTGACAAACCTTTTTCCAAATTTTCGTAATTACGAACTCCATAGGCTACCGTAATAGCATCAAATGTATTGTCGTCGAAATTTAAACCTTCAGAATCTCCCAATTGGACAGAGAAAATTTGTCCTAGATTACGATCGTGAATTTTTTTCTTTGCAACATTCAGCATTCCTTCAGAAATATCGACACCAATTACTTTTTCTGGCTTTAAAATATTAATTGCTTCGAAAGCAAAATCACCGGTCCCAGTTGCTACGTCTAAAATTATTCTTGGTTGTATTGAAGTTAGTTCTTTAATTGCTTTTCGGCGCCAAATAATGTCGATACCTAAAGACAAAAAGTGATTCAAAAAATCATAAGTTCCAGAAATGTTGTTAAACATGGTAGCAACTTGCTCTTTTTTTGTTGTTTCGTTTGAATATGGAGTTATATGTTGATTCATAGTTAAAGTTCAAATATACATAATCAATGTAAGATGTGAAAACTAGATGGGAAAATGTGTTTAGAATGATTTTACTCCAAACTATCTTCTGCAAACTTATTCTTACCTTTGCAATATGATTATAAAATCTGCCACATTTGTTGTTAGCAACACTAAAGTTAATGCATTGCCACTTCCAGATATGCCAGAGTATGCATTCATAGGTCGTTCTAACGTTGGTAAATCATCTCTAATTAACATGTTAGTCAATGTACAAGGTTTGGCAAAAACGTCTCAAAGACCAGGAAAAACACAACTAATTAATCATTTTCTAATAAACGAAAAATGGTACATTGTAGATTTACCTGGTTATGGTTATGCAAAAGTTTCTAAAAGTAGCAGAGAAAAGTGGGAGAAATTTATTCGTAATTACTTAACAAAAAGAGAAAATCTGCAATGTGTATTCGTTTTAATAGATAGTCGTTTAGAACCTCAAAAAATTGATTTAGAATTTTGCTCCTGGTTAGGAGAGTGTCAAATACCATTTGCGCTAATTTATACTAAAGCCGACAAACAGTCTGCACCAAAAACGGATCAAAATGTAACTAAATTTAATAAAACATTGTTAGGTTGGTTTGAAGAATTACCTCCATTTTTTGTTACATCGGCAGAAAAAGCTCAGGGCAGAGAAAAAGTTTTACAGTTTGTTCAACAAGTTAACGAAGATTTTGTAAAACCTGAAGTTGACCCTCAGTATTACATTAAAAGCAGTGAATAGTACATGCTTTTTAAAAAAATTAAATGACTCGTCATTGCGAGAAGCGAAGCTACAAAGCAATCTTTTTTGCTAAATAAATTGTATTGTCATTTTAAATTGCAATGACGATTTAATAATAAAAAATGAAGAAATACTTTTCACTTGTATTATTTGCACATTCGATATTTGCATTGCCATTTGCTTTAATTGGCTTCTTTTTAGGTGTAACCACTTCGCAAAGTTCGTTTAATTGGTTTTTATTTGCACTGGTTATTCTTTGCATGGTTTTTGCCAGAAATGCTGCAATGGCTTTTAACAGATATTTAGACAGAAATATTGACGCAAAAAACCCAAGAACAGTAACAAGAGATATTCCAGCAGGCAAAATTTCTGCCTCATCTGCATTAATATTTGTCATTGTAAACTGTATTTTATTTATCTCAGCTACTGCTTTTATTAATCCATTATGTTTATATCTTTCACCAATTGCATTATTTGTAGTATTATTTTATAGTTACACAAAACGTTTTACGGCATTGTGCCATTTGGTTTTAGGATTAGGTCTGGCATTAGCTCCAATTGGTGCGTATATTGCCGTAACAGGGGTATTTAATATTGTTCCGCTGCTTTACTCGTTTGCAGTGTTATTTTGGGTTAGTGGTTTCGATATTATTTATGCCTTGCAAGACGAAGATTTTGACCGTGAGCATAAATTACATTCTATTCCTGCGTTATTAGGCATAAAAAATGCATTAAGACTTTCAGTTGTATTACATTTTTTATCTGCCGTTTGTGTGATTTTACCACTATTTTTTGCGGAGTTTAGCTGGGTTTATTATATCGGTATTCTATTTTTCTGCTCGATGTTAATTTATCAGCATTTACTAGTTAAACCAAACGACATTAGTAAAGTAGATAGAGCTTTCGCAACAACAAATGGTTATGCTTCAGTAATTTTTGCAGCGTGCTTTTTGATAGATACCTATTTAAGAACTAAATAATTAAAAAATATGATAATTGGCTAATCAGCTAATTCGGAAAACAATTAATTTACAATATGAGCCTAACTATAAATAAAAAACCAAGAACTTATATTCCTAAGGATTTGAAAATGGAATGGGACAGCCTATCTCCTATTTTAGATGAACTTTTAAAAAGAGACATCCACAATGTGGAAGAATTAGAACGTTGGTTAAAGGATAAAAGCGAATTAGAAGCTGCACTTGAAGAAGATTTTGCATGGCGTTATATCAAAATGAGTTGCGATACTTCTAATGAAAATTTAGTTAAAGATTTTCAATACTTCGCAACTGAAATTGAGCCAAAAATATCGCCATTAGCTAACGAATTAAATAAAAAATTTAACGACAGCCGATTTATTGATTTATTAAACCAAGATAAATACTTCGTTTACATCAGAG
>JBBSRF010000215.1:0-4765 GCA_038243335.1 Sphingobacteriales bacterium | reverse complement strand
TGGTAAAATTTTTGGCCCTATTGGGTTTAGTGTTTTATCTGTATTGATCTTTTTCTCCGTATTGGGATATGTAAATGTAAATTTATTAAGTAATCCGAGAGTAATGTTTGCCATGGGAGAAGAGAAATCATTACCAAGTATTTTTACTAAAAAAACTAAAAAAAATGATGTGATGGTAGTAAGTTTAACTGTTTTTACATTAATTGCCATATTCACCTTGTTTTTCGCACAAACTTTTGATAAAATTTTAAACTATACTATACTATTAGATAGTGTAGGCATGGCTTTTTCTGCGGGAGCCATATTTTATTTACGCAAAACAACTGCGCATTTAGATAAGAGCACAATTTATACTATGAAATTTTATCCAATAATGCCAATCATTTTTATAATTGCCTATTTGTTTGTAGCATTTAGCATTTATACAGATGATCCAATTGCAGCAAGAAATGGCTTAGTAATTTTTATTGGTTTTGTAGTAATCTATTTTATAACAAAATATTTAAGAGATAGAAAGATTGCTAAATAATGGACTTATCATACATTCTTAATGAGCTTGGCGAAGACAGAGCGCAGTATTTCAATTCAATAGCCCCACCAATTATACAAAGCAGTAATTTCAAGTTTAACACAGTTGAAGATTTTAGAACTGCATTGGCAGATGAATACCAAGGAAATTTATATTCTAGAGGTTTTAATCCTACAGGAGATATTTTAAGAAAAAAATTAGCAGCGCTAGATGGAGCAGAAGATGCTTTGCTCTTTAGTAGTGGAATTGCGGCTATAACGGTGCCTGTTTTAGCTTTATTGCAAAGTGGAGATGAGGTTATTTGTGTTGAAAACCCATACAGTTGGACAGCTAAACTTTTTAAAGATTTTTTACCGAAATATGGTGTGAAAACTACATTTATTGATGGTTCAGATTTAAGTCAATTTAAAAATGCAATAACAGAAAAAACAAAGTTAATTTATTTAGAATCTCCAAATACCTTTAGTTTCGAAGTTCAAAATCTAGAAGCTATTGCAAAGATTGCTAAACCAAAAAGTATTTTTACAATGATTGACAACAGCTATTGTTCTCCACTTTACCAACAACCAATTCTTTATGGAATAGATTTAGTTGCTCAATCTGCCACCAAATATTTAGCTGGCCATAGTGATGTTGTAGCTGGAGTTGTTACCGGAAAAAAAGAATTATTAAAAAAAATATTCAATCACGAATATATGAACATTGGTACTGCTTTAGGGCCTCAAGATGCTTGGTTAATACTACGTGGCTTAAGAACCTTACCAATTCGGCTAGCTAAAATTAGCGAGAACGCGGATAAAGTAATTGCTTACTTAGAAAACCATCCAAAAATTGAACAAGTATTACATCCTTTTAGCAGTAAAAATAAAGACTTATCACTTGCAAAAAAGCAAATGAAAAAATGCGGTGGTTTATTTAGTATCATAATAAAAAATTCAGATTTGAATAAAATAGAGACATTTTGCAATAATTTAAAACATATTCTCATGGCTGTTTCTTGGGGTGGTTATGAAAGCTTAATTATTCCTGCTTGTGCAGGAATAAGCAAAGCTGATTTTGACTCAACAAACAAACGCCATGTATTGATAAGAATTTACATCGGTTTAGAAGAAGCTGATTATGTGATTGCAGATTTAGACCAAGCATTAGCTAAAATATAAATGCCAATACAAACGCTACCAAATACAAAAATACTAGGTTACGCTGCCGGAATGATGGGTTGGAGTATTATGACTAACCTAATTATTGTGATGTTGCCTTATTTTTATTTGCCACCTAACAATTCTGGATTATTTCCATTGGTGCCGCAATTGTTGGTTTTTGGAGCATTTAACATTCTCTCTATTATTGCAGCTTCAGGCAGATTATTTGACGCCGCATACGATCCTTTTATTGCATCTGTAAGTGATAGCAGCAAAAATCCAAAAGGTAGGCGTTTTCCAATAATGAAATGGGCCATTTTGCCAGCCATGCTTTTTTGCAGTTTAATATTTTATCCGTTGGTACATGGCGAAAGCATTAAAAATGCTTGGTGGTTATGCTTTGCCCTTACTGGATTTTTTATTTCAGTTACCACTTATATTATTCCATATAATGCATTATTAGCAGAACTTACGCATACATCTGAAGAGAAAGTGAAACTATCTACGATACAACAGGTTGGTTTTGTTTTAGGAATTATTTTAAGTGCACTTTGTAATAATTTTGCAGATCTAATTCAGCATTTCTTTACTGTAAACTCTCGTTTTGAGGCACTACAATATACAGTTTATGGCTTAAGCATTTTTTCTGGTTTAGTGATGATGTTGCCTATCATCTTTATCAAAGAAAATGATTATGTAGAAAGCAAACCTACACACATTGCGCTAATACCAGCCATAAAAAACACATTTAGAAATGCTAATTTTAAATACTATCTCATTTCAGATTTTACATATTACACAGCATTAAGCTTGATAAGTAGTGGCTTATTATATTATGTAACTGTATTATTAGGATTACCAGAATCGGATGGAGGAAAGTTTATGGGAATTATGGTTTTACTTTCCTTGGTTTTTTATCCATTTATTAATTTTGGTTCTAAGAAGTTTGGCAAAAAAACACTTGTTCTAGTTGCGTTTGGCTTATTAAGCTTAATTTTTGTAGCCATCTATTTTTTTGGAAAAATTCCCTTATCGCCAACCAATCAAATGTATGTTTTAATTGTTTTTGCTTCTTTTCCTTTAGCCGCACTAGGTATTTTACCAAATGCCATTTTAGCAGATATTGCACAGAAGGATACTTTAAAAACAGGAGAAAATAGTGAAGGAATGTTCTTTGCAGTTAAATATTTATTTGTAAAACTCGGACAGACTTTGGGTATTGCAATATTCGCTATGCTTACCATTTATGGAAAAGATCCAGGCAACGATTATGGTTTGCGATTAAACGGAGTTGTTGGCTTTGTGCTCTGTATTTTAGCTTTACTATTTTTTACAAGATTTAAGGAAAGTAGGTAATAAAATTTAGAATATTAGATGCCATTTTCCATGTCAAGTTTTGACAAGAGAACTTACTCTTTCATTTCAAACCTGATTGGAGCGAAAATACTTTTTTGTCATACAGAGCTTGTCGAGGCACAAAAAAGATTTCAGCAAAAAGCAGGGCTAAACTCCCCGAAAAGCAGTAACATCATTTTCCAACTTTCAATCTTTAGTTTTCGCACCAATGTAGTAATTCAACAATATAATAATTTGCCAATCCGTCGTGCATCTTACCTTTTCCATTTTCCATTATTTTTTCCGTATCTTTGCAGTGAAGCAGAATTTCTTTATCATTTAAAGCAACTCGCAAGTTAGTCCTTCCAGCAATGATTGTTCTAGCTTCTTCGATATTATACACTTAAAAAATTATACTTTGTTATTTTCAGAACTAAACCTGATAGCACCTATTTTAAAGGCGCTTGAAACCGAAGGTTATACACAACCAACACCTATACAAGAACAATCTATTCCCTCAATTTTGCAAAAACGCGATTTGTTGGGCTGTGCTCAAACTGGTACAGGAAAAACTGCAGCATTCGCTATACCGATGTTGCAATTACTAGATAAACCACATGCAAATTTAAAAGGGCCTAAACCAATTAGAGCCTTAATATTAACACCAACAAGAGAATTAGCGATACAAATTGAAGAAAGTTTTAAGGCCTATGGTCGTAACTTATCTTTAAAACACTTGGTAATTTTTGGTGGTGTGGGTCAAAAGTCACAAACTGATGCCTTACAGCGTGGAATAGATATTTTGGTAGCTACACCTGGTCGTTTATTAGATTTAATGAACCAAGGTTTTGTAAACTTACGTGATATAGAAATTTTTGTTTTGGATGAGGCCGACCGTATGTTAGATATGGGTTTTATCCACGATGTGAAAAAAGTGATTGCAAAATTACCTGCTAAAAGACAAACCTTGTTTTTCTCGGCGACTATGCCAACAGAAATTCAAAAATTATCTAGTACCATATTAACAAACCCAGTAAAAGTTGAAGTTACACCAGTTTCTTCTACTGCCGAAAAAGTTCAACAAGAAGTTTTTTACGTGGATAGAAACGACAAACGAAACTTATTGGCACACTTGCTAAAAGACAAAACAATTGAAACTGTTTTGGTGTTTACACGTACCAAACATGGTGCAGATAAAGTGGTAAAAGATTTGTTAAAAATTAACGTGAGAGCGGAAGCTATTCACGGAAATAAGTCTCAAAATGCCCGTCAGCGTGCCTTAACAAACTTTAAAGCTCGAACAACACGCGTTTTAGTAGCTACAGATATTGCTGCACGTGGTATCGATGTTGATGAATTGGCACACGTAATAAACTACGAATTGCCAAACATTCCTGAGACTTATGTCCATAGAATTGGTAGAACTGGTAGAGCTGGGTTAAGCGGTGTTGCTTATTCTTTCTGCGATGGTGAAGAGAAAGAATTTTTAGATGATATTGAGAAATTAATTGGGATAAAAATTCCTGTTAATGAAGAGCATCCTTACGCAATGAGCTGGCAAAACTTACTTTCTGCAGCTGCTGAAGCTAAAGGAAAGGGTAAGAAAAAAGGTAACCAACGTGAGCCTCGTGAACGTGAACCTAATTTAAGCGGAGCAAAAAAGAAACCTCTAGGTAATGGTGTACGAAAGCCAAATCATACAGGTAGCACAGCTAGTGCAAATGCTGGTGGAGGAAACCGTAGGCCTAGTGGCGGTGGC
>JBBSRF010000214.1:0-4770 GCA_038243335.1 Sphingobacteriales bacterium | reverse complement strand
TCTTTAATATTAGGTTTTACATTTTCTTTATTGACTGGAGTTAAAGTTCTATCAAATGATAAAGTATTGATTTGTCTTTGTAACTCTCTGCTATTCCAATTGGAAGCAATAGTTTCATTAATGTAGTAGGTTCTTTTTTCTTCAGTATCTAACCTAGCTAGTATTCTATAATGTGTCCAACTCAATTCGTGACGCAATGCGTCACGAATTGGAAATGATTGATAAAAGTTTCTGATATTTCTTAAATTACTATCATCAAACCCTTTACCAAATTCTATGGTTAACTGCTTAGATAATATCTTTAACGTAGCTTTACCATAATCAGCACGGATTTTTCCTTCTTGCTCATCTTCGATTATTAATTTCCCAATATGCCAATAAGACTCCAAAAGCGCAGAATTTGCAACACGGAATACCCTTAAACGAGATTGAATGATAATCTCTTTTACGGCATCAAATAAATTACGCTTAGCTAATTCCATGAATTAAAATATTTGTCTCTAAATTATAAAAACAATTACTAATTATCACTTGATCGGTTATAATTTATAATTTTACTACATTGAGAAATTAAGTCTCAGAGCACATATCTCCATACTCAAATCTATCATGAACGAGCCAAACAATTTAATCCACGCTTCATCGCCTTATTTATTACAGCATGCACATAATCCGGTAGAGTGGTATGAATGGGGGACAGCAGCACTTGAAAAAGCTAAAGCAGAAAATAAACTGATTTTGGTGAGCATTGGCTATTCTGCTTGTCATTGGTGCCACGTAATGGAGCATGAGAGTTTTGAAGATTATGAAGTTGCCGAAGTGATGAACAAAAACTTTGTTTGTATCAAAGTAGACAGAGAAGAGCGGCCAGATATAGATCAAATTTACATGTTGGCAGTACAACTGATGAATGGTAATGGTGGTTGGCCATTAAATGCCATTTGTTTACCTGATCAAAAGCCTATTTATGGCGGTACTTATTTTAAAAAGGGAGACTGGATCAATATTTTAGAAAATGTAGCTGATCTTTGGAAAAAAGACCCTGATAAAGCGAAAGGTTACGCAGAGCGATTAACTGAAGGTATCCAACAAGCGGAAAAAATAATTCCAGTTGCTGCGAATGTTGAATTTACTAAGTCACATGTACAAGAAATTGTAGAACCTTGGAAAAGACATTTTGATATCGATCAAGGAGGTTACAACAGAGCGCCAAAATTTCCATTACCCAATAACTGGAGTTTTCTATTGAAATATAGTTCCCTTACACCAGATGAAGCAAGTTTCACTGCAGTTTGTATTACGCTAGAAGCCATGGCAAAAGGAGGAATTTACGATCAGATTGGTGGAGGTTTTGCAAGGTACAGTGTAGATGACAGATGGCACGTACCACATTTTGAGAAAATGCTGTATGACAATGCACAGCTGATTAGTTTATATGCAGAAGCATACCAATGTTTAAAATTCGCACCTTTTGTGACTGTTGTTGAAGAAACGATTGAATGGGCATTTAGAGAGATGAGTGCAGAAAACGGTTTGTTTTACTCGGCTTTAGATGCAGACAGCGAAGGTGTAGAAGGTAAATTTTACGTTTGGGACAAAGTAAGTTTTGATAAGGTATTAGGTGAAGACGCTGCGTTATTAGCAGATTATTACAATGTAACCGAAGAAGGGAATTGGGAAGAAGAGAAAGCTAATATCTTAATGCGAATATATGAAGAGGAAGATTTCTTAACTATTCATCAGATTGATGCGGAAACATTAGCTGCTAAACTAAAAAATGCTAAAACGAGGCTATTAAATGAAAGAGCTAAAAGAGTTAGACCAGGATTAGATGATAAATGCTTAACTGCCTGGAATGCCATGATGATTAAAGCATTGGCAGAAAGTTCTCAAATTTTAAGTAATGAAAATTATTATCATCGAGCTAAAAAAGCAGCAGATTTTATATTGGCAAACTTAATGATGCCAGATGGTGGTTTATATCGAAATTATAAAAACGGTAAAGCAACAATCGCAGGCTTTTTGGATGATTACGCTTTTATGATTGAAGCTTTAATCTCACTTTATGAAACTGATTTCAATGAAAATTGGTTAAAAATAGCTAAAGAATTAACCAACTATGTAATGGTTAATTTCAAAGATGAAGAAAGTGATTTATTTTATTACACAGCTGCCAATGGCGAAGTGTTAATTGCTCGTAAGCACGAGGTGATGGATAATGTAATCTCTGCTTCAAATTCTGTAATGGCGCAAAATTTACAAAAATTAGGTTTATTATTTGATGAGGAAACTTACCGTACCAGGGCATCAGCTATGCTAAATTCTGTGTTGCCACGCATTAAGGCTTATGGTTCTGCTTATGCCAATTGGAGTATTCAATTGCTAAATGAAGTTTATGGATTGAATGAAGTTGCGATAGTCGGTGTAGATTTTAAAAAAGTAAAAAATGAATTGAACAAACTGTATATTCCTAATAAAATTGTTTTAGGTGGTGTAAATAGTGATTTGCCTTTATTGAAAGATAAACAAAACAAAGAAACTAAGATTTTTATCTGTAAGAATAAGACTTGTCAATTGCCAGTGAGTACGGTTGCCGAGGCTGTGAAGTTGATGAAATAGAAATTAAGAAATATAATAAAGCGTATTGTCATCATGAGCTTTTGCTTGCTGCAAGCAGGTGTCGATGGACAGATTAAGCAATTTGTTTGGGGTTTTGATCGGATCTTCCATATAAAAAAACTAATTTTTGTACGTGTTTTTAATGGTTCTGACGCTTCGCGGACAACTTTTGTTCACTGTTTGTTTATTGCTTTTATTTGTGTTTATGATTTCGCAAGCTCAGGTTTCCATTAGCTGAAAAAAGTATACAAAAAAAGCCACGGCTGCGCCAAGTGCTATTGAAGTTCGTACTTTGGCATATTTTCTGCATTCCGCACTTACAAGGCCGTTTTGAGCTGAACGAAGATGTAATACTAAGGCTCTAGATAGTTTGAAATTGCAAAGTTAATATATACAAGTCTGATAAATTATAAAAATACCATTTATCTATTTTTACGTAAATTTGTAAAATGTTCCAAAAAGAAGAAGGTATTATTGCCAAAAGAAAATCTTTAGTTAAAGAGATTGCAAATCTTAAAAAGGCTTACTTAACCATTAGAGATAAAGCTCAAAAAAAAGAAGCAGTTGTTAAAATTAATGAAAAACAAAAAGAATTGGCACAAGTTAGAGACGAATTTATTGATGAACAAATCAGAAAAAGAGATTAAATTTTTTTGTCGTCATGCTGAATTTATTTCAGCATCTTTTTAGCAGGAAGGACCCTGAAATGAATTCAGGGTGACGTAGGTGGGGGATAAAAATTTTACTATGTATCAAATCCTCCTAATTTTTTAACATTTTTTTGCAACAATTTTCTAGGTTTTTTGTTAAACTAATAATTCAACTATCTTTGCGCAACATTTATTTAAGGATAGTTAAAATTCTAATATATTTGCCAAAAAGTAACACTTGTTAACCTTTACATTATGGTTTTCGAGAATTAAAAAACATTAAAAATAATTAAGATGAATATCAATTCGAACACAGTAGTTTCTGTTACTTACGAACTACATACAACTACTCCAGAAGGTCAGCAAGTTTTTGTTGAAAAAGCAAACGAAGAACAACCATTGGTATTTTTATACGGTGTGGGTATGATGTTGCCTAAATTTGAAGAGCATTTAGCTGATTTAAAAGTAGGTGATGAGTATAGCTTTGAACTTTCTCCTGCTGATGGTTACGGAGAAATTGATCCTACTGCACATGTAGATTTGCCTTTAACAATGTTTACAGAAGCTGGTGGCGAAATACCAAACGTTGGTGATGTTATTCCATTACAAGACAACCAAGGCGGCCAATTTCGTGCGGGTGTAACTGGTGTTCATGATGAGCATATCTCAGTAGATTTAAATCACCCAATGGCTGGTAAAAACTTAATCTTTGCGGGTAAAATTTTGGCTGTTCGCGAAGCAACTGCTGATGAGTTAAGTCATGGTCACGCTCATGGTGCTGACGGTCATGCTGCACACGATTAAGGACTATAAAATAATATATTTAAAAAGGTGTTTGAGTTTCGAACACCTTTTTTTGTGTCTATTTGTGGCGTTATTGCGAGGAAGTATGACGTGGCAATCTCATCTAGTGAGTTTTATTTTTCAAAAGAGATCCCTCGTAAACTCAGGATGACAAGACTTAAAAAAGGTATTTGTTACTCCTTTAAAAATTCATACTCGTAAATTTTTGGCTTTATTTTGTCTACTAATAAACCAAGCGTATATCTTAATTCTCTTATTAATGCAGTGTAAGTGGCATCATCACTTTTGGCGTTCATTCTACCTAATTCGTTTCTACCTTGAAAGTGTGCTCTAATATCGTAAAAGCTTGCGTTTAAGTTGATATTTTTTTGAGCATGATAATATTTCCATAATTCACGACCCGCATTAAAAACTGCTATAGCTTCTAAAGAAAATTGTAGCGGTTGATTATTATAAACATCAATTTGTGTTTCATGCTCAAACAAAGTATTTGCAATTGGTTGTTCTATTTTTAACTTTCCATTGATAAAGTCCGTCATAAAATTACTGGCAAATTTTTCTTTGGCATTTACTTCTTGCTCAGTGAATGGAATCCAATTGTTTGTGCCTTCAAATGATGAAACTTTATTTTGCCCATGAAATAATGAATAAACTAGACAATCATTTTTAAACTCCATGTCCGAAATCCATAAATCAT
>JBBSRF010000213.1:0-4824 GCA_038243335.1 Sphingobacteriales bacterium | reverse complement strand
TAAGTTACAATGGATATATAGAAGAGCGAAAAAAATTGAACTAATTAGTTGATCAATTTGTTCTCATAAAGCCTTGGCCATTTTTTACCTGTTACAAACATACGTTTATCTTTTACATCCCAAGCAATACCATTTAGTACGTTATTATCTTCCTCAGTACTAGTTTTAAAATAGTTTTTTGGCACAATTGCTGATAAATCTAATTCTGCTTCTACCACTCCAGTTGTTGGATTTATTCTCACAATTTTATTCGTTAGATAAACGTTGGCGTAGATTTTACCCTCTATGTATTCTAACTCATTTAAACTATCCACTGGCCCCTTATCATCATAAACTTCTAAAAAGCCTTGCTCTTTATAGGTTTTGGCGTTCATATACCAAATACGGTTACTACCATCTGAGCGAAGAATATTTTTGCCGTCAAAAGTTAAACCCCACCCTTCTCTACTAGTTTCATAAGGGAAAGTGCCAATCTGTTTAAATGATTTGGCGTCGAAAATAAAACCTTTATCTTCCTGCCACGTTAGCATGATGATTTTATCGCCAACTTTTAATGATCCTTCTCCAAAATATTGTGGTTCTAATTTAGTTTTTTGTAAAGTTTTACCAGATCTTAAATCGACCCATTTTAATTCAGATGCGCCTTTCTCACCAGTACTTTCTAGCATTTTATCATCAACATAACTTAAACCTTCTGTATAAGCGCTGGTATCATGTGGAAAAGTATTGACAATTTTAAACATCAATTGTAATGGTTTTTGATTTGTCCTCAAAATAATGTTTGACGAAATGGTATCTCGCTCACCTCCTACTTTTACAATAGCACTTATTAACTTATAACCTAAAGAAAAGTCTTTAGTTGGTAAAGAAATAGAATCTGCATTTGCATATTTACCAAGCAATTTACCATCTAAAAAGTAAATAGCTGAATCAACTTTAATAGATGGATCAACATCAAGTTTAATTTTTACCTCATCTCCAATATAAAAAACTTGCCCTTGATTTGGCGAATTAAAGCTTAAATAATGCTTTGATTCTTCCTTACAAGCAAAAAAAAGTGTTTGCAAAAAGATAATAATAGTAATAAAAAAAGTGTTCTTTCTAGGAAGGCCAAAATGCATCTTCTATATGTTTTATAGTGTATTTATCTTGTGTATCAAATAGTATGGAGATAATATCAAAACGAATTTCTCCAATATGATTCATCAGTACTATATATTCACTTGCAGCTAGTTCCATTTGCTTTTGCTTAGCATCAGTTACAAAATCTTCGGGCATCCCGAAAGCAACAGATGTTCTAGTTTTAACTTCTACAAAAATAATTTGTCGATTTAAATACGCGATTAAATCAACTTCCGCTTTTCCATAAACCCAATTTTCATCTAAAATTTCGTAGCCTTTATTCACTAAAAATCGTTTCGCTATAGCTTCGCCTTTAAAACCTAAATCGTTGTGAGTAGCCATTAGCAAGTATAATTTTTATCTTTATATGTTAAAGGTTTCGAAATTATAAGCAGTAAGATAATAAGAAATTATGGCAACGCGATAACCTGCAACTCTTAACACATAACCTTCAACTCATTTTAGTATCACTGAACCTAAAAACTTTGAAATTTCTTTCTCTACACTTTTGATGTGTGCGTAGCGTTGCATTAAAATCTCCTGATTAACAGCATCATTCTCTATTTTAATTTCTTTTAATAAATTTAGCAACATTCTGTCTACTTTTCTCTTTTTAAGGTGAAATATCCCGCCCAAAATAGTCGCCTTCAAATTTACTGTTTCATCTCTAACATAAATATTATGCTTGTTGTACCAGTTTTCGCTTAAAGAATATGGAGAGGTAGAAAGAGTAATTGCTAAATCGGCTATATCGTGATCTTGGTTTTTAATAAACTGATTAGCTGTTGGTAAGTGACCATTTTCTATTTCAATTCGATAATGATCTATAATTTTCTTGCATAGTTTATTCTCAAAAACTACATCACTTAAGTTCTGTATAATAAAGGAGCCTACATACATGTTGTCTACTTTCTCCCAATTAGCCAATTCGTGTCCAAAAGTTAAAAGTAACCGGACAATTTCTTGTTCTTGTAAATCATCTGATTCTGTCTCAAGGAAAGATTTTAATAAATCAGGTTCTTGTTTGCTATTCTCTAGTGAGATAAAATGATCTAATGCTTGATGTTCTTCTGCAATTTGAGACTGGACAATATTTTCCTGTTTCTTAATATTTACATTTTTCTTTTTTAAATGTTGCTTTACAGCATTAAGAATTGCCCTCTCTTCTAATTTAAATTGTTCTGATGTTACATGAATATATTGTTCTCTTTTAATTTCTTCAGAGATTAAAGAGATAGTTCTAGCTATTTCGATTGAAGCATTGGCTTTAAGAATTGGATCTTCATTTGCCTCTTCCAATAAATACTTAGCTTTGAACACGACAAAATCTTTTCGATTTTCTTCTATATAAGTTTTAAAAGCTCCTTCACCAACTTTGTGCATGTAAGAGTCTGGGTCATCACCAGCAGGAAAAGAAACAACTTTTACATTTAATCCCTCCTCTAAAATCATATCTAATCCACGTAAAGAAGCTTTGATACCCGCGGCATCACCATCGTAAAGTATCGTAACATTTTGAGTAAAACGACCAATTAATCTAATTTGCTCTATGGTTAGCGAAGTTCCAGAAGAGGCAACAACATTTTCAATATTAGCTTGATGAACGGAAAGCACATCAGCGTATCCCTCTACCAAATAACAATTATCTAGATCTCTGATTGACTTTTTCGCATGAAATAAGCCATATAAAACATTAGATTTATGATAAATATCACTCTCTGGAGAGTTTACATATTTAGGAACATTTTTATCTGTTTTTAAGGTTCTCCCACCAAAACCAATTACTCTACCTGTAAAATTATGGATAGGAAACATTACTCGCCCACGAAAACGATCGTAAAGTTTCCCTTTATCGTTTCTAATAGCTAGCCCAGTTTTTTCTAAATATTCCTCCGTATGTTTATTGGTGATGGCATCTTGAGTTAGCGCATCCCAAACATCAGGCGAATAGCCTACATTAAATTTCTTAAGGATGTCTTCTCTAAAACCACGTTCTTTAAAATAACTTACGCCAATTGCTTTACCATCTTGACTATTCCATAATTGATTTTCAAAAAAATTTGCTGCAAATTGAGAAACGATGTATAAACTTTCTCTAGCATTTTGTGCTTCTACATCCTGTACTGTTTCAACTGTTTCTTCTACCTCTATATTGTATTTTGAGGCTAAAAATTTAAGTGCTTCCGGATAAGAGTATTTCTCATGCTCCATAATAAACCGCACAGAATCTCCACCTTTACCACAACCAAAACATTTGTAAATTCCTTTGCTAACCGAAACGTGAAATGAAGGTGTTTTTTCTCCATGAAAAGGACAATTTCCAATTAAGCTTGAGCCGCGTTTTTTTAAATGCACAAAATCTCCAACCACCTCTTCAATACGGGCAGTTTCCATTATTTTGTCTATCGTTTCACGGTTTATCATATCTTAGTTAACGTCATTGCGAGGAAGAATGACGAAGCAATCTCTTTTGCAAATCAAAATTATTAATTTCTACCACTCACTTATTTCCTCCCACAAATCTTTCCACAGTGAATTTTGAATTTCTACTAATTTTATTTTTTTTACCCTACTTCCACCCTTTATTCTTTTTTCTTCAGCTATTGCTTCTTCAATTGTAGGGTAGAAACAATAATAAACTAATTTATTTAAATTATACTTTGCTGTGAAAGATTTAGGATGTAATTTTTCTCGATGTTCAATTGTTCTAAATAACAAATCTGAAGTTACACCAGTATATAATGTACTATGTGTAAAGTTTGTAATTATGTAAACTATTCCACCTCTTTCCATTTATTTTTCTAAACCTTGATTCGAAAGATTGCTTCACTCCACCACATCTGCCTTGACTTCAGTTCGCAATGACGAATTTATTATCTTATAAAAGGCAACATGGTATCAGCAACTAATTTATTGCCGATTTCATTTAAATGCACTCTATCTGTAGTTAAAACTCCTTTTTCTAAATCATTTGTATTGTTTGCATTTTCAAAATCAGCAAATGCTTTTCTTAAATCGCATAGCGGAAGCTTATTTTTTGTAGCCAATTCTCTAACTCCTGCAGCATATTTATTTAAATCTGCATCAACTTCGTTTGCATTGTTTTTCTTTTCACCAATTACTGTTGGTGTACACAATACAACTTTACTTCCATTTGCTTGTATTTTATTAATAATAGCCTGATAAAATTTTAAATATTTATCATAATCTGTTCCAGTTTGTAAAAGTGATTTATGCCATACATCATTTATACCCACATAGATAAATACTAAATCTGGTTTTTTGATTAGTACATCCTCCTCAATTCTCAAGTATAAATCATAAATTTTATTTCCTCCAATACCGGCGCCAATTAATTGGTATTGGTTTGAATCTAAACCCTTTTTAAGTTGAGTAATGTATCCATTTTTACCAACACCTTGTTGCGTAATAGAATCGCCAAAAAAGATAACTTTTTTAGATTTAGGTGTCATCGCCATGTTTAAAAATAGAATTGAAAAAACTGTGATTATACCTGCTAATTTAAATTGATAACTCATTTAATTATTTTAAAGTCTAAATCCTGAAAATCGAAACTAAAATCTGTCAATGGTGATATTGCTTCCATTTTAAAACCATCAGCTTCGCCATTATGGTCTAAACTAAAGTTTACAAAAGCATCTGCATCCAAACTTCTATCGTACCATTTTACAATAAAAGTAT
>JBBSRF010000212.1:0-4869 GCA_038243335.1 Sphingobacteriales bacterium | reverse complement strand
GCCCAGTTTTAGGTCCTTTGGTTGGTGGCTATATGGTCGATTACTTATCTTGGCATTGGATTTTCTTAATTAATATCCCAATTGGTATTTTTGGTATTTTATTAAGTATTAAATACATGCCAGATTATAGATCTACCAAGTTAGACTTTGATCTGAAGGGTTTCCTAATATTTGCTGCCGCTTCTTTACTATTGTCGATTTCTTTAGAATTATTTGGTAACACTGTAAACGTTACACCAGTTTTGATTGTACTTTTAGGCGGTTTTTTGATGCTTTACTACTATTATCGTCATGCCTCAAAAGATGATAATCCCATTTTCCCTCTTAACTTATTTAAAGTAAGAACTTTTAGAGTTGGAATTATTGGAAACCTAGCAACACGCTTAGGTATTAGTTCAGTGTCATTGTTATTACCGATGATGATTCAGATTGCTTTTGGCCAATCTGCAGTTACCTCTGGATGGATTATAGCGCCTATGGCATTAACAGCAATGCTTGCAAAACCTGCTGTAATTAAAATCCTCAATAGGTTTGGTTATAGAAGCACTTTAATGACCAATACATTTATTATTGGCATATTAATATCAGCAATGGCTATTCCTAATGCTCAAAGTTCTATTTACTGGTATATCCCAATGATTGCTGTGTTAGGCTTTTTCAATTCAATTCAGTTTACTGCAATGAATACCATTTCTATTGTAGATTTAAGAGACTATCATACCAGCAGCGGAAATTCCTTGGCTTCTGTTAATCAACAATTGGCAGTTGGTTTTGGGATAGCATTCGGCCTAATTGTATTAAAATTATTTCAAGGCAATGAGCATATGATAAATCATCAAATTCAAAATGCATTTCGTTATACTTTTTTAGTCATTGGTCTGTTAACTATTTTATCTGGATTTGTTTTCAGGAGACTTCATTTCAAAGACGGAGACAACATGAAATCAGAAAATTAATTTTAACATTTATAATGCATAAAATAGATTGTTGCTGTTAAATAAAATTATTTTCATAAATATACTATTGAGAGTTTTCTAAAATTGCTTCAAATTCTTTACAAAGCAGATGTAAATTGCTATAAATTATATTTTGTGCTGTAAAGCATCTAAAAATAGGCTTCAGTAGCATTTTTTGGAGATACATAAATTGCAAAAGAAAAATATAAATTTTAAAATTGGAAAATGTATAGTTAAATATTGACTTATACTTTCCTATATTAGATTTATGAAATTTTTATACCTATCCTTAGCCCTTTTTATCCTGTCTTTTACTAGCCAAGCTCAAACCCAAAAGCCTATGCTTTATGGAAACAATTGGATGGCTATTACAGGTAAACCTTTAGCTGCTACTGCAGGTGCAATGACATTCCAAAGTGGTGGTAATGCAGTTGATGCCGCTTGCGCTATGTTAGCTGCAACGTGTACCATGTGGGATACTTTAAGTTGGGGCGGAGAAACTCAAGTGCTCATCTATAATCCTAAAACTAAAAAAGTTATCGCTATTAATGCAATGGGAGTTGCTCCAACAGGTGCGACTACGGAATTTTTCAAAAGTAAAGGCTACGATTTTCCTCCAGAAAATGGTCCGCTTGCAGCTACAACGCCCGGTACACCTGGTGGATTAATTTATATGTTAATGAATTATGGTTCGCTATCTTTAGAGAAAGTACTTGCTCCAGCTATGCAAATGGCTGCAGGATATGTAATTGAAGCGCAAGCAGCAAATGCAATGGAAAGAGGTAAAGAGCTAATTAAACAATGGCCATATAGTAAGAAAGTATTACTTCCGCATTTAGGCGAAAAACGTGAAGCACCAGAAGGAGGAGAGATTTTTGTGCAAAAGGATTTATTGCAAACATTAACCAAAATGGTCGCTGCCGAGAAAGAAGCGCTTAAAAAAGGTAAGAGTAGAAAAGAAGCATTAATGGCTGCTTATGATCGTTTTTACAAAGGAGATATTGCAGAGGAATTTGTAAGAGGAAGTAAAGAACAAGGTGGTTTAATTACCATGAAAGATTTAGCAAATTGGAAGGTTATTGAAGAAGAACCATTAATGGTAAATTACAAAGGTATTGAAGCCTATAAAATGCAACAATGGACACAAGGTCCGGTTCTTTTGCAAGCCTTAAATATCTTAGAAAATTTTGATTTGAAAGCAATGGGCTATAATAGTTCGAAATATATTCATACTGTTTATCAAGCAATGAATTTATCATTTGCTGATCGAGATTTTTATTATGGCGACCCATATACGGCAATCAATCAACCAATGAAAGGACTTTTGAGTAAAGAGTATGCTAAGCAAAGAGCTTCACTTATTCGTTTTGATAAGAATGATGCGAATGTTGGTCCAGGAAATCCTTATCTTTTTGAAAATAAAACTAATCCTTTTACTAATTTACTTAAAAAACGTGGGTTTGAGATGGATAGCACTAAACGAAATTTTGCACCCACTCATGATTTGGGTAATAATTCTACAAAAGAGGATTATGAGGATCGTTTATGGAGAGGTACTACATCTATAGAATCAGCAGATAAGGAAGGCTGGATAGTTTCTGTTACGCCAAGTGGCGGATGGTTGCCTGCTTGTATTGCAGGTAATACAGGTGTTGGGATGAGCCAGCGCATGCAGAGTTTTGTTTTAGATTCTGCATTAAATCCTTTTAATGTAGTAGCTCCAGGAAAACGTCCTCGAGTAACTTTAACCCCATCTTTATTTTTAAAAGACGGAAAACCATTTTTATCGGCTGCGGTTCAAGGTGGAGATACACAAGATCAAAATCTAATTCAATTCTTCTTAAATGTGGCTGAATTTGGGATGACAGTTCAACGTGCTAGTGAGGCACCTAATTTTAACACTAATCAGCTTTGGTTATCTTTAGGAGGAACAAAGACTGCTGATCGTGCACCAAAACCTGGACAGATTTTATTGAATAAAAGTACTCCAGAGTCAGTGCGTGCTGAATTAAAAAAGATGGGTTATGACATGAGTTTCCAAGAACGTACAAGTGGACCCATTAATGCAATCTTTTTCGATTGGAAACACGGTAGCATGTGGGGAGGATCGAGTAATCATGGAGAAGATTATGGGATTTCTTGGTAATCATCCTTTTACTAATCACAAAAAAAGCAGACTCTTTATTTGAGCTCTGCTTTTTTTATGATTAGTATAAAAAAATTATACTCCTGAAGAAAAATTACTGTTCTTTAAAAATTTAGGTGTAGCCCGATGTTTTGTAGCTTGCTCAAATGCGTATCCAAATGCCAATACTACAGGTTCTTGGTAAGGTCCAGCAAAAAAAGATAAGCCTAAAGGTAATTCAAAAAGCCTTCCCATAGGAACAGTAATGTGAGGGAAACCTGCCGTTGCTGCGGGAGAGGCGAAATAAAATCCACCACCAGAATCGCCATTGAAAAGATCGATAAGTGAGGGAATACCATTACTGGTACCTACAATGGCATCTAATTGATTTTTTTCCATCAAATCCGTAATAATTTTTTTAGAAGAGTTAACTTTCGCTAAAGCATCTTTATAAATCTGGCTATCTAAATCTACTGACTTATTACTTGTTTCTAAAGTTTCTTGCTTAAAATAAGGCATAGCTGTAGCCTCATTTGCTTTGTTAAAGGCAATTACATCTGTTAAACTTTTTACATTTGCATTTGCTAAGGCAAGATATGCGTTTACACCTGCTTTAAATTCTGGTTGTAAAACGCTAGCTCCACCAATTGCTCGCATTTCTTTTAACAATTCTATTTCAACAATCTCTGCCCCTAATTCTTTTAATTTTGCAATAGCAGTTTTATATAAAGCAACTACACTTTCATGCCCATTCAAAAATGATTTCTCTATACCTAATCTTTTGCCTTTTAAAGCATCTGTTTTTAAAAATTGCGTGTAATCCTTATAAGTTTTCCCTTCGCTTGTTTTGGTAATAGCATCTTCAGGGTCAACTCCTGTTAAGGCACCTAACAAAATTGCGGCATCACTAACGGTTCTACACATTGGTCCTGCAGTATCTTGCGTGGCAGAAATTGGAATAATACCATTACGACTCCATAAACCAACCGTAGGTTTAAAACCTACAATGCCACAGCATGAAGCTGGGGAAATAATAGAACCACTTGTTTCTGTACCAATGGCTATAGCACACAAATTTGCAGCAACTGCAGAACCGGATCCTGAACTAGATCCACTCGGACTACGATCTAAAATATAAGGATTTTTCGTTTGTCCGCCGCGGCTACTCCAGCCACTTGTTGAGCGTGTGGAACGGAAGTTTGCCCACTCACTTAAATTTGTTTTCCCTAAAATTACAGCACCAGCTTCACGTAGTTTTTTAACTATAAAAGCATCCGTTGATGCGATATTACCTGCTAAAGCTAATGCGCCAGCAGTGGTTTGCATTTTGTCGGCAGTATTAATATTGTCTTTAATTAAAATTGGAATACCATGTAAGGGCCCTCTGATTTTACCTTGCTTACGTTCTGTATCCATTTGAGCTGCAATTTCCAAAGCATCTGGGTTAACTTCAATCACGGCATTTAATTTCGGGCCACTTTTATCAATTTTGGCAATGCGCTTTAAATACATTTTCGTTAATGCTTTGGAGGAAGTTTTTCCACTCTGCATTTTTACTTGAAGGGCGTTGACCGTAATTTCATTTAATTCGAAATCGTCATCTAAAACTGTTTTATCTGTTGTGTCTAATGATAGGGATAAGGCTGATGCCGTAAAACTAAAGGTTGATAATGCACCTACGGTAGCACTATTTCTGAGAAAATTTCTTCTATTCATAGTCGAAGTTTAGGTTATGATTATAAAGATAACTTTGTTCGATTGTTAATTATAATTTTAGTTTAATTAACT
>JBBSRF010000211.1:0-4873 GCA_038243335.1 Sphingobacteriales bacterium | reverse complement strand
TCTTCAAAGTTTGCATCTGTTATTTCTAAAGCCATAACTTATAATTTTAATTTTATTTGCAAATATATTATCAATTGTAATGCCATCAATAGCTTGCTGTCAATTTGACATTGCTATGCTTTTAGCTTAAACTTTAATTAAGCCTATAATGAACCTCATTCAGTTTTGTTAACTGCTCTAAAAATAAATTATTTGGATTAATTTTTAAAGATTTAGATGGCAATTCTAGCTTTAAATTTTGCTCTCTGTCAAAAACTTCAAAATTTAATTTACAATTGTGATGTTCATTATTTTGCTTGTTAACTTCTAATATCTCTTCTATTTTATGCATCAATTCATCATTTATTACATCAATTGAAACTTGAATAGTAATACATTTTGTTAGTTTATCACGTAGCTCAGACAGCAAGTCTATTGACGTAACCTTAAACTCCCAATCTCCTTCTTTTCTAAATCTTTCTCCAACTCTTCCTCGTATTTGCAAGAAATAACCTTCAGTTAAAAATTGTTTAAACTTTAAAAAATCATCTCCAAATAATGCTATTTCGCAACTATCATCATAATCTTCAAAAATAAAAGTTCCAAAAGGCTTACCTGTCTTAGTAATCCGTTGAGATGCCAGAACTACCAAACCACCAACTACCAAATCTCTATTTTTAATTCCTTCAAATTCCGCCAGAATATCTTCATTACTATCACCAGTTCTAATTTTATTTACCACACTTAAATCTCTAACTGAATGTTGGCAATAATGGTTCAATTCAAAACGATAATCATCTAACGGATGTCCAGATAAGAAAATGCCAATCGCATCTTTTTCATATTTCAAACGATCAATCAAACCCCATTCTTGAGAAAAAGGGAAAGTTGGTTCTAAAATTAAGTCTGCTTTCGAGCCGCCAAATAATGACGATTGAGCTGTATTCTGATTATTTTGAAAATCATTCGCATATTTTATGAGCTTTTCAATACCATTCATTTTATCATTTGGACCAATATAAAAATATTGAGCCCTATGAAAATCATAAGCATCAAAAGCACCACTATATACAAAGCTTTCATATGCTTTTTTATTTACAATTCTAGTATTAGACCTTTTCGCAAATTCAAAAACGGATGGATATGGTCCTTTTTCTACACGTTCTTCAATAATACTTTCAACAGCTTTCTCTCCAACTCCTTTAACCGCAGATAAACCAAAACGAATTTCTCCTTTTGCATTTACAGAGAATTTTAAATCAGATTCATTCACATCAGGACCTAACACAGTTACGCCCATTTGCCTACATTCCTCCATAAAAAATGCCACTTGTTTAATATCACTCATGTTATTAGAAAGTACTGCAGCCATATATTCTGCAGGATAGTTTGCCTTTAAATAAGCAGTTTGATAAGCAATCCAAGCGTAACAAGTGGAGTGAGATTTGTTAAATGCATATTCGGCAAATGCTTCCCAATCTTTCCAAATTTTCTCTAAAACAATAGCATCATGACCTTTCTCTGCAGCCTGTTTAATAAACTGAGGCTTCATTTTATCCAAAACTTCACGCTGTTTTTTACCCATTGCTTTACGCAAAACATCAGCTTCACCTTTAGTAAAATCAGCCAACTTCTGCGATAAGAGCATCACTTGCTCTTGATATACTGTTATACCGTATGTTTCTTTTAAGAGTTCTTCGCAAGCTTCTAAATCATATCTAATCTCTTCCTCTCCGTTTTTACGCTTTACAAAACTCGGTATATACGCTATTGGTCCTGGACGATATAAAGCGTTCATGGCAATTAAATCTCCAAAAACTGTAGGCTTTAATTCTTTCATATATTTCTGCATACCCGCACTCTCATATTGAAAAATACCAATAGTTTCACCACGTTGAAAGAGCTCGTAAGTTTTTACATCGTCTATCGGAAAAGTATCTGGATCTAAATCAATACCATGTCTTTTCTTAACTAATTTTACAGTATCCTTAATTAGCGTTAAAGTTTTTAAGCCCAAAAAGTCCATTTTTAATAAACCAGCACTTTCTACAACTGAGTTATCAAATTGGGTAACATATAAATCAGAATCTTTAGCCGTTGCAACAGGAACAAACTTGGTGATATCATCTGGCGTAATGATTACACCACAAGCATGGATACCCGTATTTCTTAATGAACCTTCTAAAATTATCGCTTGCTCTATAGTTTCTGCACTCAAATTTTTGGCAGCTGCCATTCCTTTCAGTTCAGTTATTTTCTCATATTCATCTGGACGCAATGCGGATTTTAAAGCTTTTTCATCTAGGTTAAATATTTTAGCCAATTTCATATTAGGAATAAGCTTGGCAATTTTATCCGCTTCAAAAAGTGGTAAATCTAAAACTCTAGCTGTATCTCTAATAGAAGATTTTGCCGCCATTGTACCGTAAGTAATAATTTGCGCAACTTGACTAGACCCATATTTATCAATTACATATTCCATTACACGACCACGACCTTCATCGTCAAAGTCGATATCAATATCGGGCATAGAAACTCGATCTGGATTTAAGAAACGCTCAAATAGTAAATTATACTTTAAAGGATCAATATTGGTAATCCACAAACAATAGGCTACCACAGAACCCGCAGCAGAACCACGACCTGGTCCAACAGATACGTCACGTCTACGTGCTTCGGCAATAAAATCTTGTACGATTAAGAAATAACCAGGATAGCCAGTTTTTTCAATGGTCGCCAACTCAAAATCTAAACGTTCAATAAGATCTTCATTTAGTTCTCCATATCTTTTTTTAGCTCCCTCGTAAGTTAAGTGTCTTAAATATTTATTTTCTCCTCGTTTACCTGCGTCTTCTTTATCTTCATCTACTAAAAACTCTTCAGGAATACCAAATTTTGGCAGCAAAACCTCACGTGCTAATTCATAGGCTTCTACTTTATCTGCAATTTCTTGTGTACTTATAATAGCTTCAGGTAAATCAGCAAATAAAGACTTCATTTCATCTGCAGATTTAAAGTAGTATTCTTGGTTTGGTAAGCCATAGCGAAAACCACGCCCACGACCTATTGGAGTTGCTTGTTTTTCTGCATCCTTTACACAAAGCAAAATATCATGTGCGTTTGCATCTTTTTTATTGATATAATACGTATTGTTTGTGGCAACTAATTTTACACTATGTTTAGCTGCTAAAGTAATCAAGTCTTTATTTACACGATCTTCATTTTCTTGACCATGGCGCATCACTTCTATATAAAAATCTTCACCAAATTGTGCTGCCCAATACTGTAAAGCTTCTTCTGCTTGTTTTTCTCCAAGATTTAATAATTTACTAGCAACCTCACCATATAAATTTCCTGAAAGTACAATAATATCGCTTTTGTATTGTTCAATTACTGCCCTATCTATACGAGGCACATAATAAAAGCCTTTTGTATAAGCAATAGAAGACATTTTAGCCAAATTGTGGTAGCCATTTTTATTCTTGGCTAACAAAACAATTTGATACCCATCGTCTTTTTTAGTTTTATCCAAATGGTTTTCACATACAAAAAACTCAACACCTACAATTGGCTTGATGATTTGCGCTTTGGGTTCTTCTCCGATTTTTAATGATGCTGCATTTTTAGCTTTTACCTCTTTATTATGCTTACTCACATTACTCACAAAGTGAAAAGCACCCATCATGTTCGCATGATCTGTCATCGCCACTGCAGACATATTTTGAGCTGCTGTTGCTTTAACTAAATCTGGCACACTTATCGTACTTTGTAAAACTGAGAACTGTGTATGGTTATGTAAATGCACAAAACTAATGTTAGCCAATTCTGCTTTATTCCCAGCTAAAGTTTGCTTAGAAATACCACTTGGTTCAGCAGCAGATTGACGTTTTCTAATTTCCTCAGAAGCTGATTTTAAATTAATATGCTCAATACCAAAGGAACCAATGCTACCAGAATTAATTTCTTTAAATCTCAAGAAATAATCAGTATCTACTTGTAATTCTTCTTTAGTAAAAACTTTTAATTTTATTAATTCTAAAAAACACCTTGTAGTTGCTTCAACATCTGCAGTTGCATTGTGTGCTTCGGAAAAAGGAACTCCAAAAAGATATTGATGTAGCTCTGTTAAAGTTGGCAATTTAAATCGTCCACCTCTACCTCCAGGAATTTTTAATAGATCGGCCGTAATCTCTGTACAAGTATCCAAAATAGGCATACTCGCCATTGGACTTTCTACACCCATTCGGTATAATTCGCAGCCCATTATTTTAACATCAAAACCTAAATTTTGACCAACAATAAATTTAGCTTTACTTAATGCAATATTAAATTTCTCTAAAACTTCAGCTAACGCTATACCCTGCTTTTCTGCTAATTCTGTAGAAATTCCATGAATTCGCTCTGCATCATAAGGAATATTAAACCCCTCTGGCTTAACCAAGTAATCTTGGTGCTCAATCATTACCCCCATTTCATCATGTAATTGCCAAGCAATTTGAATACAACGAGGCCAGTTATCCGTATCGGTTATCGGGGCATTAAAATTACGGGGTAATCCGGTGGTTTCGGTATCAAAAATTAAATACATAATTGGGGAAATGTTGGAAATCAAAAATAATAAATTTAATGACTAGGTGCGTCAGTAAATTATCAACAATCTAAATTATTGCGTCATTGTGATAGCGCTTATTATACCCAATATTTGTAGTAAAAAAAAGGTTAAAAGAGTTTGTCACTCTTTTAACCTTTAAAAATTATTGAATGTCCGTAATCTTTCCTAAGGTAATAAAAAATGCTTATATTTAATGTATGACACTATTAGAGTTTAGCGAAAAATTTCCAGATGAGCAGAGCTGTAGGACACATTTCAAGCTTGTTAGAGATAAAACAGGGG
>JBBSRF010000210.1:0-4916 GCA_038243335.1 Sphingobacteriales bacterium | reverse complement strand
ATAAAACACTGGTGACTGTTCAAAATTACTTTTGGTGTACACAAACGTTTTTCCGGTTTCTGCTTTTGCAAAACCTCCATAAGCGTTGTCATCCATAAACAAGATGTTTATTTTAGTTTTACCTGCTGGAAGAATTCCTATACCTCCTTTTTTATCTTTTGCATTAAAAACGCTAAAATATTGGTCTTTACTTAAATCTGTACCTTTTTCGTCTTCGTAAATTCTTAGTTTGCTTAAAACTTCAGATTTTTTACTTTTCCAATTATCAGATAATGAAACTACTGATTTGCCATCTGCACTTATTTTCCACAAATCGTAATTATCTTTAATCAATGCAAACTTAGAATCTTCACTCCATCCTAAATTTTGAGTTGCAGGTTTAGAAACATTGTGGTCATCTAATTCATCAATAAAAGAAGCTTTAATCTTTCCTGTTAAATTAGCAGTTTGGCCATTTTCAAAATTAATACTATAAAATATGCCATCAACATAATAACTTGCTAATTTTCCGTTTGGTGCTACAGACAAACGACCACCACCAGTTGTATACAATTTTGTGAATAAATTCTTTTTTGTACCAGTTTTAAGGTCAATTAAATAGATATCAGTATAACCTTGCCCATCTAAGTTTCCATTTAATTCATAATTAGTGTTATCATAACCAATAGCATACAGTTGTTTCGGTGCAACCATTACAGAACGCATATTGCTATCTGCTAATTGCGTAAATTTTCTTTCTGCAATGCGATAAGAACTAATATAGCTAAAATTTTTATCTCTTGATTCTTGAGTTAACTGAGCAGATTGAAGACGTCTATCTTGCCAGTTCCAAATAATCATATCTGGCTTTTCAATATCAGCCGTTTTTGGCTCAGATTTAGACCCTTTAGCTAAACTATCAGTTTTACTATTTTTGGTTTTAGAAACACTATCCGTTTTCTTGTCATCATTTTTCGCTAATTCATTAATTCCAAAAAATAAAGTAGTTTGATCATCAGACCAATATGGAGTTGCATTAGCACTTATTCCCATACCTTTTGGGAAATTAGCGTCTTCTAAATTGCTGTAAATAACTTTAGCCGTTAACTCTCCATTTATTTTATTAATCCCAATTAGGCTTAAAACCTCCCCCTTATATTTTTCATTTTTATTAGCTTTAAGTAAAGCAAATGCATTTCCCTCTTCATTCCAGTTGATGCTTTTGTAAACAGCTTTATCATTATCTAATGCTGTTGTAATTCCTGTTTTCATATCTCTAATAAAAACGCCATTCCCATTTTTTCCATTCGCATCAATTAAATAAGCTAGCTGATCACCAGCTTTATTAAATGAAAATTCAGAGACGTTACCTAAGTTGAAACTCTTTTTGGTAGTTAAATTATATAATAGAACATCAGTGCCTTTTGCAGCATCCTTGTCTTTTGGCGCAGTTTCTAAAGCTGCAAACTGTATAACAATCCATGCAGAAGAATTTCCTGAGAAACTAAAGTTCTTTACTTTTTCAAACGTTGTTTGCTTATTATCTGCTAAATAAACCAACGTTAATTTATCGTAAAGGGGTTTCAATGCTTTTTTAGCAATTTTAGCTTCTGCATCTTTCATAGCAACTTTAAAAGCTGCGTATTTTGAATCTTTAGAGAATAATAAGCCCGAAGTATTTGCGCCAATTGGATAAGTATAGCTTAAAGTATCCAATGTTTTGCGAATTGTCATTTTCAAATCTCCTTCAGTTGGGCCACTTGCCCAAGCCATCCATTGTCCATCTGCAGAAAGTGAATTTCCGCGATTATAAGTCCATTTGGAAACATCTTTCCAAGTTAGCGCAGGTTTTTGCGCAAATGTTTCGCCAGTTATTAAAAATAGGGAAACAAATAAAATAAGCTTTATACTCTTCATTTTTGTTTGGTTGTTTTTGCTAAAATACTGATTTATTGAATAAAACACCAATAGAATTTTTTTTCTAAATATTGACTTGTTTTTAGCATTACAGGCTTTATAACTATTTGTTGTATTTTTGCTGCATATTTTAATCCTAATTCCACATTGTGGAATAACAATATATACAAATGAAGATCTGGCAAAAAAACATACAAGTAAACAAGGGAATCGAAGTATTTACAGTAGGTAAAGACAGAGAATTGGATCTACAGATGGCTGCTTTTGATGTTTTAGGCTCTCTAGCACATGCAGAAATGTTGGCTAGTATCAATTTATTAAATATTGATGAATTAACTGAAGTTAGAAATGCCTTAAAAGTTATTTATCAAGAAATTGAAGAAAGTCAGTTTACTATTGATGAAAATGTAGAAGACGTACACTCTCAAATAGAGTGGTTATTAACGCAAAGAATTGGCGAAGCGGGTAAAAAAATTCATAGTGGTCGCTCTCGCAATGATCAAGTTTTGGTAGACTTAAAGCTATATTTTAGAAGTTGCATACAAGAGATTGTAACAAATACTTCAATATTATTTAACCAATTAATCATATTAAGCAATACTCACCAAGATAAATTATTGCCAGGTTATACACATTTACAAATCGCTATGCCATCATCATTCGGATTATGGTTTGGCGCTTATGCTGAAAGTTTAGCTGATGATATGGAAGTAATGTTAGCGGCGTATAAGGTTTGTAATAAAAATCCATTAGGTTCTGCTGCGGGTTATGGCTCATCCTTTCCGTTAAATAGAACACTAACAACTGCCCTTCTAGGCTTCGAAAAGTTAAACTATAATGTAGTTTATGCCCAAATGGGACGAGGTAAAACAGAAAGAATTTTAGCACAAGCAATGGCTAATGTTGCGGCTACTCTAGCTAAAATGGCTATGGATGTCTGTTTATTCATCAATCAGAATTTTGACTTTATTAGCTTTCCTGATGAATTAACAACTGGATCTAGCATTATGCCACATAAAAAAAATCCAGATGTTTTTGAGTTAATCCGTTCTCGTTGTAATAAGATTCAGGCGCTACCAAATGAAATTTCATTGATGACGACTAACTTGCCTTCTGGCTATCACAGAGATTTACAATTATTAAAAGAAAACCTTTTTCCTGCAATTACTTCATTAAATGAATGTTTAGAAATGACAACATTTATGCTGCAAAACATTAAAATTAAAGGTAATATTTTAGAGGACGAAAAGTACGATTATCTTTTTAGTGTAGATGTGGTAAATGAATTAGCTTTAAGTGGAACTCCTTTTAGAGATGCCTATAAAATTGTTGGTGAGAGTATAGAAAATGGAACTTTTTCACCAAACAAAACGATAAAACATACGCACGAAGGTAGCATTGGTAATCTTTGCAACTTAGAAATTACAGCAATGATGAATGAAGTTTTAGCGCAGTTTCATTTTAATAAAGTTGAAGAAGCGATTGCAAAACTCATTAAATAAAAATTTGTTAATTTTGCTTAATCATCAATGTATCTTTCTACTAAGAATGACTCGACCATTACAATTACGATTATAAATAAAAAATTAAGAAGATGAATGTATCAGTATTAGCAAACACACTTATTGGCTCAGAGATTATTAAAATTGGCAATGAAGTTAATGACATGAAGCGAAAGGGTGCTCAAATTGCCAATCTGACCATTGGAGATTTTGATCCATCTATTTTTCCGATACCGAAGGCATTAGAACAAGGTATCATTAAAGCTTATCAGGATGGGCACACCAATTATCCACCAGCAGAAGGTATTTTAGCTTTAAGAGAAACTGTTGTAGCTATTTTAAAAGATCGTTATAATCTAGATTATACTACAAAAGATATTTTGGTGGCAGGTGGATCTCGCCCTTTAATTTATGCAACATATTTGGCATTAATTGATCCAGGAGATAAAGTAATTTACCCAGCTCCATCTTGGAATAACAATCATTATTGTCATTTATCTTCTGCAAATGGAGTTGCTGTTGAAACAACGGTAGAAAATAATTTTATGCCAACTGCCGCACAATTAAAACCACATTTAAAAGGAGCAACTTTATTGGCATTATGTTCTCCATTAAACCCAACTGGTACGATGTTTACTGAAGAACAACTAGCAGAAATCTGCGATATTGTACTAGAAGAAAATAAATCTCGCAGTGCGGATGAAAAGCCATTGTATGTGATGTACGATCAGATATATTCCTTGCTAACTTTCGGTAAAGCACACGTAAATCCAGTTAGTTTACGTCAAGAAATGAAAGATTATACCATTTATATTGATGGAATTTCTAAATGCTTAGCTTCAACAGGCGTTAGAGTTGGTTGGGCTTTCGGACCAGAAAATATTATTGGAAAAATGAAATCGTTGTTAGGCCACATTGGTGCTTGGGCGCCAAAAGCAGAACAAGTTGCGGTAGCTAGCTATTTCGCAGATAAAACAAAGGTTGATGAATTTTTAAATGGTTTCAAACTCCAAGTTAAAGCAAGTTTAGACGAATTATACAAAGGTTTTCAAGCTTTAAAAAACGAAGGATTCGCTGTTGATGCAGTTGTGCCAATGGGGGCAATTTATTTAACCTTAAAAATTGATTATATAGGAAAGACTACGCCAGATGGAGATCTATTAAAAAATAGTGCAGATGTGAATTTCTACCTAATAAAAGAGGCACAGACCGCACTAGTTCCCTTTTCTGCTTTTGGAAACGAAGAAAATATGCCATGGTTTAGAGCGTCAATTGGCGGTTGTTCTTTAACAGATATTAAAAATATGATTCCGCGAATTAAAAATGCGCTAGCTAAGTTGAAATAAAATTATATTACGATAAGCATTTTTTGTAGATCTGTGCTTTGCTCTAAATAAATAGCTTGAATAAAACTCCTCATCAAAATTAATTGATGAGAGGTTTTATTTTATTTCTTCGGACTTCTGACCTCTTACTTTCGGTCTTTTTTATTTAAACTCACTGGTAGTGTGGAAATCT
>JBBSRF010000209.1:0-4950 GCA_038243335.1 Sphingobacteriales bacterium | reverse complement strand
GTGTTTTGAGGGCAGCAAGCTTTGCATTACGCAATTGATAAATTTTTTGTCCACCAGAAATAATAGGAACAGAAAGTCTTAAACCAATAACTGTGCTTGGAAAACGTTGGTTGTATAAGCTTGAAAAACTATTGTCTTGAAAGCTAGAAGATGTACTTCCAAATGCTGATAAGGAAGGTAGAAACTGACTTTTATAACGCTTGATGTCTAATTCATTCAGTTTCTTTTGAGTTTGTAATAAAGAATATTCTATTCTTTTAATATGAAGAGTATCACTCTTAAGTAATGGCGTTTTTTCTATACTTACATCTGCAATTTTATCTGTTAAAGTAAGCTCACTGCCAATGGTCATTCCCATTTGAAACTTTAGCAGGTTTACATTTAAAGCCAATAATCTAATTACATTTTCTCTTTCTGTAATTAAATTATTATTGAGCACACTTAATCGATCAACATCAATTTTCTCGACAAAACCATTCTTAAATAATTCTTGGGTATCATTTAATGATTTTTTCAATCGGTCTAAATTAGCATCTAATAAAGACAATTGCTCATTACTTACCAAAACAGCGTAGTATGCTTTTGTTACTGCTACAGCAGTTTCAATTCTAGTACGACTGCTATTTTTTATCGAAAGTTCTTTATAAGTTTTAGTGGCTTTTAAACCTACTAAATAAGTTCCATCAAATAATAATTGATTTAATTCTAAACCTACTGACGAATTGTATTTTACACCAAACTGAACTGGGATTTGTTTTCCAGGTTCACCAAAAACTTCTCCCGGCAATAAACTAGTTGGTATTTTAAGGAAATCTTGAAAAGTTGCATTCCCGCTTAACTGAGGAAGACCAATTCCAATGGTCTGTTTTACTGTGTTTCTAGCGATTTCTTCGTCTATTTGAGCATTTAAAATACTACTGTGATGTTTTTGAGCAAAAGATATTGCATCTTGGAGACTAAAACTAGCGGTGGTATCTTTTTGTTGAGCCATGGTTTGTATAGCCATAGCAATACAAAAAAGTATAATCAAAACGGGATGTTTCATATAATTTTTATGCGTTTGCAGATTTTGTTTGGTATGGTTTAATTAATTCAAAAATTCTTATTTAATAAAACCATAAAAATAATTTATTGCTAGCTAAATTATAGCTTCGGCAATTTTGTATTTGTTATTATTTCAAAATTATGGAAACTTTTTTAAATCTAAAAGTTTCCTTCATTAAATATTTTATAACTTGTTGAAAACATACAAATTATATGGCTGCAAAGAGAAATATTAATTTTTAATTGTCGAAATTTTTTTCGGTAAAACTATGCTTTTAGTAGGTGAATATTGTAGAATTAATTTTTAAATAAACTTTTAAACATAGAAAAGGAGCCTTATAAAGGCTCCTTTAAAATAATGCTATTTTAAGAAAAATTAATTAATCTTCTACGTCGTACTCTAAAACATCTTTATGATCGTAGTGTTCTTCTAACAATTCATCTATAGATTTCTCTTTTTTATTGAAACCAAATTTATCTAACATAATATCAAAAATTAAATAAACCACTGGTACAACGATTAAGGTTAAAAATAACGAACTTGTTAAACCACCAACGATTACCCAAGCTAAACCATTTTTCCATTCAGCACCTGCACCACTTGCCAAAGCAATAGGAAGCATACCAAAGATCATGGCGATGGTGGTCATTAAAATTGGACGTAAACGAGCATGGTTAGCTAAAACTAATGCTTCGATAGTAGATTTTCCTTCAGCCTTCATGTGGTTGGTAAAATCAACTAATATGATTGCATTTTTTGCAACTAAACCCATCAACATAATGAAACCTAGAATGGTAAAAATACCAATTGAGTTATTGGTTAAAGCCAATGCTAAAAAAGCACCAATTAAGGCCAAAGGTAAAGAGAACATCACTACTAAAGGATAAACAAAACTATCATAAAGGGCTACCATAATAAAGTAAACCAAAATAAGAGAAGCTAACAAAGCAATTCCTAAAGTACCAAAGCCATCAGCTTGGTTCTCTTCATCACCGGCCCAAGTATAGCTTACACCTGTAGGTGCTTTTAATTTGCCATTTTCTTGCATTTCTGCAAGTTTGGCTTTAAATTCTGCCACAACTGTACCAGTTGGCCTACCGATAGATTGCGCTTTTACAGAAACTGAAGTAGATTTATTTAACCTTTCTAGTTGACTTGGTCCCGATCCTTCTGTAATTGTAGCAAATTGAGATAACTTTATTTGTGCACCAGCCGAGTTAATAAAAATTAGATTACGAACATCATCCACATTCTTTCTATTAAAATCTTGATATTGAATATTGATATCATATTCGTATTCGCCTTTTCTATATTTACCATCAGTGTTACCAGCATAAGCAGTTTGCATGGTAGAACCAACAGTTGATAGATTTAAACCTACAGCAGACATCTTATCGCGATCTACTTGAACGTTAATCTCTGGCGTTCCTTTTTCTACTGATAATTTAATTTCAGTTGCTCCAGAAATAGATGCCAATAATTTTTGCGCCCCTTCTGCGTATTTCAATGTGCTATCTAAATCAGAACCCATTACTACCAATTGAATTGGTGCGTTTTCTGCAGTTCCTAAAATACTAATTGGAACTGTTTTAACTTTTGCGCCAACTAATTCTTTAGCTAAAGCACGGCTCATCTCTGTAGCAAAAATATCTGATGATTTGCCCTCACGTTCACTGCGTTCAACTAACTTTACATTAATCTCAGATTTATAAGCCGTTGCTTGAGTTCCACCGAAATCACCAGTTGCCTGTCCAACAGTAGTAATTAACTGTGTAATTTCTGGTTGCTTGCTTAAAAAAGCTTCAGCTCTTTGTGTATAAGCATTGGTTTGTTCTAAAGAAGCATCCTTTGGTAATTCTAATTGCACTAAGAATTCTCCTTTATCGGATTTTGGGAAAAACTCAGATCCAATAAAACCTGCACCAGCTAACCACATTGCTGCTACAAATAACACAACAACCGCAAAAATAGTACGTCTTTTATGGTTTAATGACCAGGTTAAAATATTAGTAACCCAGATAGTAAATTTCTTCAATTGTTTTTCGAACCAAAGTATAAAACGACCAAATGCATTTTTGCCTTCAATATGTTCTAATTTACCGTATCTAGAGAAAAGCAAAGGAACAATTGTAAATGAAGCCAATAAGGAAAGTAAAGTCGCAATAATTACAACCACACAAAATTGACGTAAGATATTAGATACTAAACCAGTACTAACGGTAATCGGAAAGAATACCACCACAATTACTAAGGTAATTGAAACAACTGTGAAACCAATTTCTCTTGTTGCATCTGATGCGGCTCTTACCTTATTTTTGCCCATTTCCATGTGACGTTGAATATTCTCCAATACCACAATTGCATCATCTACCAAGATACCAACTACGAGTGATAGCCCAAGTAATGACATCAAATTTAAGGTATAACCTAGTAAGCTTATGCCAATAAAAGTTGCAATTAATGATGCAGGGATAGAAACCATTACAATTAATGCATTGCGGAAACTGTGCAAGAAGAAAAGCATTACGAACGCCACTAAAATAACTGCTAAAATTAAATCGTGAATTACAGCATCAGCAGATTCTAAAGTGAAAATAGAACTGTCATTAACAATTTTTATATCCAAATTAGCTGTTTTATATTCAGTTTTAAGTTTTTCGATCACAGCATGAACCCCCTTACTAACTTCTACCGCATTTGCATCACTTTGTTTTATAATTTGAATTGCAATTGCACTTTTTCTATCAATACGAGCAAGTTTTTCAGTTTCCTTTTTCGAATCTTGAACATCGGCAACATCACTTAAACGTATTTGTGAGCCGCTTTTTGTTGTGGTTAAAACTAGATTTCTTAATTCTTCAATACTTTTGTACTTACCAGATAAGCGAATTAAAACATCTTGATTTACGGTTTTAATACTTCCGGTAGGGAAATCTAAGTTCGAACTTAAAATCATTTGTTGTACCTGTGGTACAGCTAAATTATATCCTTGTAATTTATTTGCATCTAAAGAAACCTGAATTTCTCTTTCAGAACCACCAATTAAATTAACTTGAGCAACACCAGATACTCTAGAAATAACGGGAGCAATACGTTTGTCAATTAAATCGTAAAAAGTAATATCATCCATATTTGCAGAAGCAGACATGGTAATTACTGGCAAATCATCTAATGAGAATTTACTCAACGATGGCGTTTTTACATCTTCTGGTAATTGAGATAAAATTGCATTTACCTTGCGTTGTGCATCATTTAGTGAAATATCGATATTAGCCTTATCAGTTAAAGTGATCGTAACCACAGATAAACTTTCAAATGAAACTGCATTAATTTTCTTAATGTTTTCCATTGAAGAGACTGCGTCTTCCACTTTTTTGGTAACTGTATTTTCAACTTCATTTGGAGAAGCACCTGGATAAATTGTTGATATAGATACTACATTAGGAGAGAATTTTGGAAGTAATTCATAGCCTAGAGAGAAGTAACTTAATAGACCCAGTAAAGTAAGCGCGGCAAATACCACAATTACCAAAGAAGGCCTTTTGATTGAAATGTCTGTTATTTTCATCTTTTTTTATTAGATATTAGTATTTTGATATTAGTGTTTAGATTTTAATATTTTGATATTTGAACATTGATCTGACATCAAAATCTTTAACCCAAAACTTATAACTTATTTTACAACACTAACTGCCGTGCCCTCTGCTAAGTTAATTTGACCGCTTGTAATTACACTTTCGCCTTCTTTTAATCCGTCAAGAATTTCAACGTTATCACCTAAAATACGACCAGCAACTACTTTACGTAATTTTGCAGTGTTGTTTTCTAATACAAAAACCTGGTTACTACTTACACTACCCACAAATGATGTACGCGGAATAAGAATGCTAGGCGCTTGTTTAGGT
>JBBSRF010000208.1:0-4960 GCA_038243335.1 Sphingobacteriales bacterium | reverse complement strand
GATCTCAGCAAAATATTCGCAATGCTGGCGCAAACGAATTTGTTCTTCATGAATATCTATCTTTTCCATGTAATAGATCAATTCATGCTCAAGCCTGTTACCATCAATATTTTCTTTGCCAACATGCTCTTCTAAAAGCTGGTGAATCTCTTCTTTGATTTTAACTTTTCTGGCAGGCTCAAGTGCAAGTGCACAACAAGACACTTTAAGAACTAAAAAAATTAATTATGGGAAGAGTATTTCCATTGGTCCAATTGTAGTTACAACTAATAATGGTGATACAATTGAAAGAGAAGATCCAAATAAAGCACGCTTTGTAGGTGGCATTACTTTTACTCGTTTTGATATTGGTTTTTCTAAATTGATTGATAATGGTCAATTTAGTTTATCTCCAACTAATGAATTTTTAGATTATAGAACCGGTAAAACCAGCAATGTGTCTTTTGACGTAGTACAATTTGGCTACAGACTAAACTCTAATTTTAAAGTTTATGTTGCTGGTGGTTTTGACTGGACTCATATTCGTTTGAAGAAAGACATTACTATTCAAAAAAATATGCCTCAATTATCTTATACTACTGATGCGGTAAATTACAGTAAAAATCGTTTTTCGAGTAGCTATCTTCATGTTCCTTTAAACTTTGAATTTAGGACTGGTGAAAGTAATAAAGGTAAACGCTTCTATTTTGTAATTGGACCTGAAGTTGGTTTCTTATTAAATGGGAAAGTGAAACAGATTAGCGATCAATTCGGTAAAGTTAAAATAAAAGACGATTATAATTTTGCTCCTTTTCGCTATGGTGGAACTGTTAGAATTGGGTGGAATAGTTTAGCTGTTTTTGCTAAATATTATGGAAGCGACATGTTCGAAAGCACTCCGCAAAAAGGATTAAAAAATATGGCATTCGGTTTAACTTTTGGATTAAACTAAGATTTCTCTCCTTTTGAGAGGTGTCCTATTGGCAGAAAGGAACACACATAAATAAACCTAAATCCTGTAAATGAAAATTTGCAGGATTTTTTTTGATTTCAGTCAAGATAACTTTCGAGCTACATAACTTCTGGACTTTCTCTATATTTACATCGTGAATGAGCAAATAATATCCGTTAATAACTTAACCAAACAATATCTACAAACTCAAGTTTCTGGAATAAATAATGTTTCATTTTCTATTAAAACAGGAGATATTGTTGCTATAATTGGAGAAAGCGGTAGTGGTAAATCTACATTGTTAAAATGCATTTATGGTTTGCTTAAACCAGATGATGGCGAAGTGCTTTTTAATGGAAATAAAGTAAAAGGACCAGATGAGCAATTGATCCCGGGCAATGCCGAAATGAAAATGGTTACTCAAGATTTTGCATTGAATATTTATGCTAAAGTTTATGATAATATTGCTTCGATGTTATCAAATACAGACATTAAAGCCAAACAGGAAAAAACTTTAGAGATGATGGAACATTTGCACATCATTAAATTAAAAGACAAAAAAATTATAGATTTAAGTGGGGGTGAACAACAACGTGTTGCAATAGCCAAAGCTTTAATTAGCAATACAAAAGTTTTGTTACTGGATGAGCCTTTTAGTCAAGTAGATTCATTGTTAAAAAATCAATTGCGAGCAGATATTAAGCGCTTAGCTAAAGAAACTGGATTAACCATAATTTTGGTTTCTCATGATCCTACAGATGGGTTATTTTTAGCTGATCAATTACTCATTTTGAAGGAAGGAAAACTTTTACAAAATGACAAGCCCGAAAATATATACCAAAATCCATCAGATATTTATACTGCACAAATTTTAGGAAATGCAGTTGTACTCACAAAAGAACAAGCAAGCAAATTAGGGATTACAACCGAGCATCAACAGGTAGTCTTTTATCCTGAATGGGTAGACTTAAAAAGCAGCTGGAATACAAGAAGATTCGAAGTCAAAGAAGTTTATTATAAGGGATTTTATGATGAACTGTTATTAGAGCGAAATGGAGTAAAGATTAGAGCATTACAATTGAATAGTGGTATGCATAAAAGAAACGACCACGTTCAAGCGAACATTGGTCGTTTCTTAGAATTTTAATAATTATTTACCTAATTTAGAGGTAACAATAACTACTCTTAAACCGATTGGAGCTGTAGGTTTAATAGGTTGAACAACCGTGTCACCAGATGTTTGTATGTCAATTTTTATTGATTTAGGGCTAACAGTATAACTGTAGGCTTGTGCATCAAAAACAAATGGTAATGCTTTATATTCGTTTACTTTATTATCAGGGTATATATATACCAGTATTCCGTCATTTGCAAACGTCTGCGCATCAATTTCTGGAAAACTAATTGTAGCAGATAATCTAGTATTATTCTCTGAAGAAATCCATTGATTAGCATTTATAACAGTTTCAATGGTTTGATTTGGCAATCCTGTATCTGGTACATATACAGTGTCTTTTTTGCAGGACGCCAGACCTAGTGTGGCGATACATAATAATAGTAAGGTTAACTTTTTCATGTTGTGTGTGTTTAGCAATTTATAATGCAAAACTATTGCCAACTTTTTCTGACTATTAAAACAAACACAAAATTTTAAACTAAATACTCAAATAAAGTTTGGTCTTGATTTAATTCTATCATTTCGAATTTAGAAGTTTTCATTCTTTTTAATAAACCAGCATAATCTTTAGGGTCTTTTAATTCAATACCTACTAATGCAGGTCCGCTTTCACGTTCAGTCTTTTTTATAAATTCAAAGCGAGTAATATCATCATAAGGGCCTAAAACTTCATTAACAAATAGTTTTAATGCACCAGGTCTTTGCGGAAAACGAACAATAAAATAATGTTTTAAACCTTCATATAATAACGAGTTTTCTTTAATCTCTTGCATTCGCTCGATATCATTATTACCACCGCTTATCACACAAACAACTTTTTTGCCTTTAATTTGATCAGCACATAAATCTAAAGCTGCTACAGATAAAGCACCTGCTGGTTCTGCAACTATTGCATCTTCATTGTACAATTTCAATATGCTAGTACAAACTTTTCCTTCTGGTATTAATAAAATTTCATCTAATACTGCTTTGCAAATAGGATAAGTCAGTAAGCCAACCATTTTAACTGCAGCGCCATCTACAAAACGATTAATATGATCAAGCATAACTGATTTTTCTGCTTTAAAAGCAGCTTTCATACTAGCGGCGCCCATTGGCTCTACTCCAATTAGCTTAATATTAGGTTTAACTTGTTTAAAAAATGTTCCTGCTCCAGCTGTTAAACCTCCGCCTCCAATCGGCATAATTACAACATCAGTTTCAGGTAAGTCAGCTAAAACTTCCACAGCTAATGTCCCTTGACCTTCCATTACCTGGTAATGATCAAAAGGAGGAACGAAAGTCATATCGTTTTCTTTTGTAAATTTTAAGGCCTCTGATAGGCAATCATCAAAAGTATCTCCAACCAAAACAATATCAATCCACCCGTTACCAAACATTTTAGTCTGATTTACCTTTTGTTTGGGTGTTATTTCTGGCATAAAAATAGTGCCTTTGATTTTTAATTTATGGCAAGAATAAGCTACCCCTTGTGCATGATTACCTGCACTTGCACAAACTACTCCATTTTTTGTTTTATCCTCAGGAATTTGGCTCATCATATTGTATGCGCCACGCAATTTATACGAACGTACTACCTGCTTGTCTTCACGTTTTAGATAAATTTCAGCTTCATATTTTTCAGATAACCTAGCGTTATATTCTAATGGAGTATGTTGTACTGTTTCTTTTAAACGTTCTGCCGCTGATTTAAAATCAAATAGATATGGTGTTGTCATTTTATTATTTTTTTTGAAAAGCAAATTTCAGTGCTCCTCGGTTAGTTATGCCCCGCATTTCGTTACTATATTTTTGTCATTGTCAGTCTGAGCTTCTCGAAGACCAATAACAAAAATGATCTTCTCTTCAATCGGGTTTAAATAATTTAATACAGTGCATTAAAATAACAACACCCCACCATTCTTGCACCCCTCTAAAAAAGGGGAATTGGATGTGGCTCTTGTTGTTAATCAGTATTCCTTGCTCTTTTCGCTTTATGTTTTTTCTTTTTACTCTCTTACAAAAACTTATTAATTGCATCCAAATATGCATTTGCAGATGCTTTTACGATATCTGTACTAAATCCATAACCTTGATAAAATTTTCTGTCAAAAACTACACGCATATTTACCTTACTCACATCGTCACTTCCGCCATGCATTGCTTGTATGGTAAATTCTTTTAATTCTATAACTTTCCCAATAATGCTAGAAATGGCATTTACAGTTGCATTTACTGGTCCATTTCCTGTGGCAGTTGCTTCTTTTTCCTCTCCATTATACTGTAGTCTGATATGAGCTGATGGACTTTCGCTATCCCCACAAACAACATTTAATAAAGTTAATTTATAACCATTTTTATAAGTGCTTTCCTCGCCATCACTCATTAAAAACAATAAATCGTCATCAGAAATCTCTTTCTTATCATCAGCTAAAACTAAAAAACGTTGGTAAACATCATTCAAGTTAATTTTTGCAATTTCATACCCTAATCGCTCTAAGTGGTGTTTCAGAGCATGTCTTCCACTACGTGCAGTTAAAATAATTCCAGCTTCATTTAATCCAACATCCTCTGGATTCATGATTTCATAATTTTCACGATGCTTTAAAAATCCATCTTGGTGGATACCAGAACTGTGTGCAAATGCATTTTTACCAATAATTGCTTTATTAGGTTGCACGGGCATTCGCATCATACGGCTCACCATGTGACTAATTTCTGTAAAGTGTTTGCTGTTGATGTTGGTATGTAAATTTAAAGCGTGATGTGTTTTTAAGATCATCGCAACTTCTTCTAAAGCAGTATTTCCGGCTCTCTCGCCAATTCCGTTGATGGTACACTCCGCTTGGCGAGCACCATTTTGAATTCCGGCG
>JBBSRF010000207.1:0-4968 GCA_038243335.1 Sphingobacteriales bacterium | reverse complement strand
CCTTCTTTAAGTTGTAAAGGAAGTTTAACTAAAAGAGCAAGGCTATCTTTACTCAAAAAATTATATTTATTCATTTGATTTAATACAATATTTCTTCTTTCTAAAGCTCTTTCAGGGCTTTTCAATGGATTGTATAAATTAGTTCCTTTTAGCATTCCAACGAGCAAAGCCGCATCTGTTGTGGATAATGCTATTGGCTCTTTATCAAAATAGATACGAGAAGCTGTTTTTATTCCATATGTGTTATTGCCAAAAGATACTGTATTTAAATACATAGTAATAATATCATTCTTACTATAATTTGATTCTAACTTAAGGGCTGTCATCCATTCTTTAAGCTTAGAAACAAAAGTTCTTACTAAAGGGATATGCTTAATTAAACCAGAAGCCTTACTATATCTAGTTCGATATAAATTTTTTGCCAATTGTTGTGTAATTGTACTAGCACCACCATCTTTACCCATACCTACAATTGCTCTAGCAACTGCTTGTACATCTATACCAGAGTGCTTATAAAATCGTATATCTTCAGTTGCTACCAAAGCATTTAATACATTGGGTGCAATTTCATTATAATTAATTGGTGTTCTATTTTCTTTAAAATAACGGCCTATTAATTTTCCGTCTGAAGTATATAATTCTGAACCTACACGTTGTGCAGGTTTCTTAATATCTGTGTAACTAGGAGAATAGCCAAAAAGCCACAAAAGGTTAACTTGTAACGCACAAAAGAAAATAACGATGCAAAATACAAAAATGGATATGTAACGTAAGTACCAATTTTTTATTTCTTTAAACATGGGATAAAGATGGAAAAAAAGTGAAAAATTATCTGTTAAATTGTGTTAAAAATAGCGTTACAAATTAACGTATTTAATTTACTTAAATTTCTTCTATATTTAAAATAAAAAATATAAACATGAAGACACCTACAAAAAAATATCTTGCGCCTGTAGACGGAAGTTTTGATTTAAATAATTTTAGTACTTCCTATAAAGGTGATATAGATAAAGATAATGGTAAAGAAGAACTTGAAAAAGTTAAAAAAGATTTAGATGATTTACAAGAAGTTTTATATGCTTCAAACTCTCATTCTATTCTCATTTTGTTTCAAGCTATGGATGCTGCTGGAAAAGATAGTGCAATCGAACATGTAATGTCAGGTATAAATCCTCAAGGCTGTCAGGTTTATAGTTTTAAAACACCAACAACTGAAGAATATGAGCATGATTTTTTATGGAGACATTATAAAGCATTACCTGAAAGAGGTAGAATAGGAATACATAATCGGTCTCATTATGAAAATGTGTTAGTTTGCAAAGTGCATCCACAATATATAATGAACGAAAATATTCCTAATTATAATGATGTTGAAAAAATTGATCAAGATTTTTGGGATAATAGGTATGAAAATATTAAAAATTTCGAAAAACAGTTAACAGATAATGGGACTGTTATCATTAAATTTTTTCTACATGTATCAAAAGATGAACAAAAGAAAAGATTTTTAGATAGAATTAATGAATCTGAAAAAAATTGGAAATTCTCAGCAGGTGATTTAAAAGAGAGAGCTTTATGGCCAAAATATATGGAGGCATATCAAGAAGCGATACAAAAAACATCAACAATAAATTCACCTTGGTATATTATTCCTGCTGATAATAAATGGTATACAAGATTAGCAATAAGCAAAATTATAGCCTCAACAATGAATGATTTAAAACTTAAGTATCCAGTTTTACCAAAAGAGGAGATGGATCAATTAAAAGTTTTGAAGAAACAATTAGAAGAAGAATAAAAATTAGAATTTTGACTATAAGAAATAACGCCAATAAAAATCAAATCATGATTTTTATTGGCGTTAAAGAATTGCTGATATAATCAACTACAAAATTTATGCGCTTATCTTACCGCTCTTTTTTCGTTATATGCGATGATATAATTTAATTTTAAACGTTCTATATCCTTTTTAGATAAATTAAGAACTTCTTCATCTTCATTCTGGTTTAGTTTAATTTTGACAGTTTTATATACTTCAACTAATTGATTAGGAGCAACTGAACTAATCACACTTGGAATATAGTTTCTTCTGAGTTTGTTCATTTCTTCTTCATTAGCAAGTTGTACAGTCCAGCTATCATCAGCTTTAAAACCACACTCATCTGCAGAATTTTTTAATTGAAAATTGAATAAATCTGCTTCAAAAGCTGCTGTTTTATTTTTCATTTTTTTATATTTTAAGATGTATTAGTAGAGATTTTCTCAATTAATATGGTTTATCATTTTCAAAAAATATAAACGCTTAGAGATTAGTACTAAAAATGTAAAGATACGTTAATAGAATGATTGTATTGTATTGAATTTGTTAGGATTATTATTTAAAAATCAACTCTATTCTTTTTATATCCAATTAAAATATACATTTGCATCGCTTTTGGTTTCTGATGAGAATTGGAATTAAAAGGGAATACGGTGTAAATCCGCAACTGTCCCGCAGCTGTAAGCTCTATAACGGTTAACTATTCTTTTGCCACTGTCTATTAAAAAAGATGGGAAGGCAGATAACCGGGAGTAAGTCAGAAGACCTGCCTATAGCATTATAAATTTCATAGCTTTCGGGGATTGAAGCTAGGGGTGTTGCTACTTGATGTATTTACATACTCCTTAATTTCTGTTTGCTGTGGGTAATAACTCACAACAAAAAAATGATAAAGAATAAAAGTGCTTATTTGAGCATTTGGTTTTTCTATTTTGCTATAATCACAATTTTGGTGATTTTGCCTTATGCTTTAAAAGCTCAAAGTGATACTGCAAAAGTAAAACAGCTAAATGAAGTTCAAATAAAAGCTAAAAGATTTAATTTGTTGCAGGCTTCGCCAACACCAGTACAAAAACTAAGTGGCGATGATTTGAAACGACTGAACAGTTTATCTGTTGCAGATGCTTTACGCTACTTTTCTGGTGTACAATTAAAAGATTATGGTGGTGTTGGTGGCTTAAAAACCATCAATGTACGTAGCATGGGTAGTAATCATACTGCAGTTTTTTATGATGGTGTACAAATTGGTAATGCACAAAATGGTCAAGTAGATTTAGGAAGATATTCTTTAGCTAATTTAGAAGAAGCATCACTCTACAGCGGACAAAAAGATGAACTTTTACAACCCGCAAGAGCTTTTGCATCGGCAAGTGCATTATATCTTAAAACACCAGTTCCCAAATTTGAGCAAAAAAAATCACACTATTTTAATGGAGGTTTAAAAGGTGGGTCGTTTGGCTTAATAAACAAAATGTTTAGCTATACACAAAAACTAAATCATAAACTTTCAATTAATTTAAATGGTGAGTTATTAAATGCAAATGGAAAATATAAATATCGTTATACAAATGGAGTTTACGACACTACTGTTGTAAGACATAATACCGATATTTTTTCTAAAAGAATAGAAGGAACAGTTTACGGTTTAACAACAGATAGTAGCAAATGGCAAGTTAAATTTTATAATTATAATAGCGAAAGGGGAGTTCCAGGTGCTATTGTAGCTAATAAATATGATTTTTCTCAGCGCCAATGGGATGATAATTTCTTTGTACAAACAATTTTTGAAAGTAAAAAGAACACCCAGTATCAATATTTATTTAATGCCAAATACGCCTACGATTTTACAAGATATCTTGATCCTGATAGGGTTTCTTTAGCTGGACAGTTAGATAATAAATACACACAACAAGAAGCTTATTTTTCATTTGCCAATCAATATCAATTAAATAATTTTTGGGCAGTTTCACTTGCAGCAGATTATAGTTTTCAGAAACTGGATGCTAATTTAATGCAGTTCTCCTATCCAACCAGAAATAGCGGATTAATTGCACTTGCAAGTACTATTCGCTGGTCAAATTTCAATTTACAGGCAAATTTACTAGCAACCCTAATCAACGATAAAGTAAAAACAAACATCCCAGCGGGTAATAAAAGCGAATATACACCTACGCTTATGGCATCTTGGCAGCCATTTAGCAAAGCTGATTTAAGAATTAGAGCTTTTTATAAGTCTATTTTCAGAATGCCAACATTTAACGATTTGTATTATACTTTTATTGGCAATTCTAACCTAAAACCAGAATATACCAAACAGTACGATTTAGGTTTTACATATGAAAAGACTTTAGGAAACAGTAATTTAAAGCATTTTTCAATTCAATCAGATGTTTATTATAATCAAGTAACTGATAAAATTGTAGCTGTACCAACAGTAACACTTTTTAGGTGGACTATGTTAAATCTTGATCAGGTTTCTATTAAAGGATTAGAAACAAATTTGCAAAGCATTTGGCAATTTGGAGCTGTAAGAACTACAGCGAAATTAGGTTATACTTATGAGCGAGCAGTAGATGTAACTAAAACTGGTTTTTCTTACCATCAACAAATTCCTTATATCCCTGTAAATAGTGGTTCGTTAATGTTAGGTGCAGACTGGAAAAATTACGGCTTAAACTATAGTTACCTCTACACGGGGGAAAGGTATAGCCAGAAAGCAAATATCCCAGAAAATTATGTTCCAGCATGGTATACGCATGACTTAGCCCTACAAAAAACCTTTGCTAGAAATAAAATCAATTATCGAATTGCGGTTGAGGTAAATAATTTATTGAATCAATATTATGATGTGGTACTCAATTATCCGATGCCAGGCAGAAATTTCAGGCTAACACTTCATTTAAACTTTTAAATATATGAAAAATTTAAAACTCACCTTATCAGCTTTGCTACTTAGCACAATTATTTGGTCTTGTAGGAAAGAAAAAGGGATAATTACAGTTGTGGAAACCCAACTTCCTGGACAAATTACTGCCGTAAACGGGCTCTATCTTTTAAATGAAGGTAACATGGGTTCAAATAAGGCATCTTTAGATTATTATGATTATTCAACAGGAATTTACAATAAAAATATTTATGCACAAGCCAAT
>JBBSRF010000206.1:0-4991 GCA_038243335.1 Sphingobacteriales bacterium | reverse complement strand
CCATAACGGACTTTGTGTACTAACTTTGCCAATACGCTGGTTCAATACCGCAGTATAGTTGCCATGTATACTTAAATTACCAAATGGCATTTGTAAAGGGTCATAATTACTTAACTGCTTTAAAGCATTGTTATCTAACGTAAAGGAATTAAAATTTGGAGCTACGTAAGGAAAAACTTCTTGTAAAGCATCACTATTTGTGTTAAAGTTTAATAATTTTTGCTGTTGATTAAATGCAACGGTATTACTTTGAGCACCTAAAATATACCATAATGATGTTTTCGAATTTTGTATTTTGGTTAATATAGCATTAACATTATTTCCATTTGCTGGCAACTGGTATAAGATTGCTAAATTGTATAAATTTAAATCAATATTATTTAGCTCCTCTGCCAGAACTAAAGTAACTTCGTAATGCTTATTTAATTCAATTGCTTGCCTAATTGTGGCCAAATCTGGATGTGGAGATGCAGCTGCTAACAAGACTTTTTGTCTTGCATCGATTACTTCTACAAAAATAGTTTGACTATTATTTTTTGTAGTCACTTCGTTAGCTAGCGAAGCAACATTTATGTTATACTTTTGAATTCCAATCTTATTAGCTTTTAGCTTGATTTGAATATCTTTTACAAAACTTCTAGTGTTTATATTAATCGTTTGAGATGATACTTTATTTCCATTTTCTAAGATAGAAAGTTGTGTGCTTTCTCCTTTGCTTTCATTGGCCTGAACCTGAATATCTAGTGTAAATTCATTGTTTAAATAAACTAAATTATTATAATTTACATTAGCGATAAGTATATCTTTTTTTGGAATAGTATCTCCCAATGCAATGGTAAAAACTGGTGCTTTTAATTTATTCAAGTCATATAATTGATTACCGCCCCTGTTAAAAATTCCATCACTTGCAATAATTACAGCACCAACATTTCTATTTAACAATTCGTCATTTAGCTGATTAATTAAATTAGATCCATTACTTAATTTGCCTTTTCCAGAAAAATCTAATTCCCGTTTAACACTATCACTAAAATTGTAGGTTTTTACATCAAATTTCTTACTTAATTTATCCACCAATTCTTTCATATCTAGCTCATATTGCTTTTGATTAAAGCCTGCAGATTTTAGCTGGGCAACAGATATAGAGTTATCATTTGCAATGACAATAATTGGCTTTTCTAGTGTATAAGAAATTTGCTTAACTAGTGGCGCAAATAGCAAATAGGTAATTAATGTAACCACAACTATTCTTAAAGTTGTTAAAGTAAAGATTAAGTAATGAGGTAGATTAGTGTTTCTACGATACAAGATCCATCCATATAAACAGCCTAATAAAACACAAGCGGTAAAGGTGAATAAAGAAGTTGCTGTAAAAAAATTAACCATATATTTATACGTAAAGATGCTACATTAATTAGAAAGTAAAAAGTAAAAAAGAGAAGAACTAAGACAACTGAGTAGGAGAAACACTAATACATCGAATAATAATGTAAATTGCTAATGGTATAATACAGATGTTAATGAAATTTTAAAACACTATTGCAATTTACTAATGACAAGCATTTCTGCAATTACCCAAAATAACTTTTTACAAAATCAACTTAAGTTTGAAAGATTTAAACAAGCTTATGATGAAAAGTGGGATAATTTAAAAAAAGAATTAGTTAGTCAAGGTTTTGAGGATATTTTTGAACTTTGCATCAATGCATATAAGAACGAAGGGAAATTAGAAGTCTGGTTAAAAAAGCCTTATCAAAGAAAATTTAAACTTTTTAGAACTTATGATTTCTGTGCTCATTCAGGAACTTTAGGGCCAAAAGTAATTGAAGGAGATCTGCAGACTCCTGAAGGTTTTTATAAAATCAATGTATTTAATCCAAAAAGTATTTATCATTTATCTTTAGGGGTTGATTATCCAAATAGTGTAGATTTAGCAAGAACTGGCATAGCAAATAAACCTGGTGGAGATATCTATATTCATGGAAATTGTGTTACAGTTGGTTGTATTCCGTTAACAGACGATAAGATTAAAGAAGTATATCTATTAGCAGTCTTCGCCAAAAATGATAGTCAAAATACTATGCCAGTAAATATTTTTCCATTTAAAATGGATGAAAGAAATATGGAGAATTATAGTCGAAAATTCCCGCAGCATGTCGAATTTTGGCAAAGCTTACAAAAGGGATATTTAGCTTTTGAGAAGAATAACTTTTTACCAATAATTACTCCAATAAAAGGAAAATATGTTATAAAATAAAAGCCTTCCAATTGGAAAGCTCTTATTCTTATTTTATGTCATTTGATATTAAAGCATTCCACCACAAACCGAAATAGTTTGTCCTGTTACGTAAGCACTCATATCTGAAGCTAAAAACACACAAACATTGGCAATATCTTCAGTTTCGCCTGCACGTTTTAATGGGATATCTTTTTCCCAACCTGCAACAACAGCTGGATCTAAAACTTCTGTCATTTCTGTACGGATAAAGCCAGGAGCAACCACATTTGCACGAATGTTTCTTGATCCTAATTCTTTAGCAATAGATTTTGTAAAACCGATGATACCTGCTTTTGATGCGGCATAATTAGATTGACCAGCATTACCTGTTACACCAACAATTGAGCTCATATTTATAAAAACACCTTTACGAGCTTTCATCATTACTTTAGATGCTGCTTTGGTTACATTAAAAATTGATTTTAGGTTAACATTCATCACATCATCCCAGTTTTCCTCACTCATGCGCATTAATAAGCCGTCTTTTGTAATACCAGCATTGTTAACCACAATATCAATTGTACCGAATTCAGCAACAATTTCATTTATCAATTGTTCTGCCTGATCAAATTTTGAAGCATCTGAGCGATAACCTTTAACTTTAGTACCAAAGCTTTGTAACTCTTGTTCTAATGCCTCACCTTTCTCTACAGACGATAAGTAAGTAAAAGCTACATTAGCACCTTGTTCTGCAAATTTTTCTGCTATTTTGCGACCTATTCCTTTTGATGCACCTGTAATTAGCGCCGTTTTTCCTTCTAATAATTTCATTTTGAAACGTTGTAAAGTTAAAATGTTTTAAGATTGTAAAGTTAATATAATTGGTTAACTGACAAAACTGTTTAATTGGTTAATTACTAATTTCAAGCTTCGTATTATACTGCTGGCTCTTGTTGGCTTAAACAATGGAAGCTTCCCAATCCCCAAATAATATCCACAGAATTAATACCAACTACTGGTCTATCAGGGAAACAACCTTGAATAATATCTAATGCTTTTTGATCGTTTACATCACCAAAAACGGGCACAATTACTGCAGCGTTTGCGATGTAAAAGTTAGCATAAGAAGCTGGCAAACGGGTATCTTCAAAAATAACTGGTGATGGCATTGGTAATTTTACAATGTTCAATGATCTTCCATCAGGTAATTTCATTTTCTTTAAAGCCTCATAATTTTCTTGTAGTAACAGGTGATTTTCATCTAAAGGATTACTTTCTAAAACCGTTAAAACAGTATCTTGATTTACAAAACGGGTAATATCATCTATATGTCCATCGGTATCATCACCAACAATTCCATCACCCACCCAAAGTACTTGGTCTGCACCGTAAAATTCTTTTAAATAGGTTTCTATTTGCTCTTTGTTTAAATGAGGATTCCTGTTTTCATTTAACAAGCAAGCTGTACTTGTTAAAATAGTTCCTGCGCCGTTAAATTCAACCGAACCACCTTCCATTATAATATCTGGAGTAAATAAGGGAAGGTTAAAATGTTTTGCAATTTTAGTTGGTATCACATCATCTAAATCATACGGTGGGTATTTATCTCCCCAAGCATTGTAACACCAATCTACAACTGCTTTTTCATTACCTTTAATTACAAAAGCTGGTCCGTGGTCACGGCACCAAGCATCATTACTTTCATTAAAATAAAATTCAATTTGCTTTAGATCAGCATCAACTTTCATCAACTCTGCAATGGCAAAAGCTTTCATTGCTTCGTCCTTTACATTGATACGAACTTTTTCACCCTTTGCAACAATTTTAATAAATTGGCAATAAGGATCGTAAATAGATTCAATTTTGCCAGGCCAAGATTCTTCCTTGTGCGGCCAACTCAACCAAGTTGCTTCATGCTTTGCCCATTCTGCAGGAAAAGCGTAGCCTTGTTTTTTTGGCGAATTCTCGAATTCTAGTTGTTCTGAAGTATTTATTATTGTGATCGACATTATATTTATTGTATAGAGATCCTTCGACAAGCTCAGGATGAAAGTTTTATTAATAGAATTTGTTTTAAGCTTTTGACCTTAACCTTTCAGCTTAATCCTCATCAATAAATCTTTTGGTAATCGGCTGATAAGAATCAATTCTTCTATCTCTTAAAAACGGCCAATGTTTACGCATATAATCACTTTGATTTAAATCTAATTCTACAACTTTTGTTTCTTCTTGATCATGCGATGCTAAATAAAGTAATTTGCCCTGAGCATTCGTTGCAAAACTTCCGCCCCAGAATTTCATTGCACCATCTTGTTCAAATCCTACTCGGTTTACACTAACAACCGGTACGCCATTAGCAACAGCGTGTGAACGTTGTATGGTTTGCCAAGCATTGTATTGATCTTGATTTGTTTCTTCGTCTTGCGTAACATCCCATCCAATTGCAGTAGGATAAAACATAATATCTGCTCCCATTAAAGCCGTAATACGAGAAGCTTCTGGATACCATTGGTCCCAACAAATTAAAATACCAATTTTAGCAAATTTAGTTTGAAAAACTTTGTAACCTAAATCACCTGGTGTAAAATAAAATTTTTCATAAAAAGCTGGATCGTCTGGTATATGCATTTTACGATATTTACCCAAATAGCTGCCATCTGCATCTAAAACAGCAGTAGTATTATGATAAATACCTGCTGTACGTTTTTCAAATAGCGAAGCAATAATAGCTACACCTAACTCTTTTGCAATAACCTGAAGTGCATCTGTAGAT
>JBBSRF010000205.1:0-5026 GCA_038243335.1 Sphingobacteriales bacterium | reverse complement strand
TGAATATTTTGTGCAGCTTCTTCCTTTAAGGCAATAGTTATTCCATTTACAGCTAAAGCAACTGAACAAACTTGTGTAGCGGTTTCGATTTGAAGTATAGTTGACATTAAACAGTTTAAAGTTTAGCATACAAAGTTAAAAGTTAAATCCACTTTTAACTTTCATTTTTTTTAAGGAACAGGATCATGACCATGTTTACCCCATGGATGACAACTTGCAATACGTTTTAAAGTTAGCCAACCACCATAAAATGGACCATGTTTTTTAATTGCCTCTACACCGTATTGAGAGCATGTTGGCGTAAACCTACAGCTTGCACCTAACAATGGTGACAAAAACAATTGATATAGCTTAATAATACCTAAAAGCAGCCAAGAAAATAAAAGTTTAATTATTTTCATCCGCAACAATTAAATTATTTAACTTTTTAAAAGTAAGCGCTAGTTTTTTTTCAAAAAAAGAATAATCATATTTCTCTTTACCTATAAATTGTAAAGACAAAAGCAATAATTCTTCTTTATCTTTTAAAGATGAATAAAGTAATTCTTGTTTTTGTAAACGATAAGCTTCACGAGTTCTGCGCTTGATTAGGTTGCGATCTACCGCATGTTTATAGCGCTTTTTGGCCACATTAATAACTACCTGAGCAGGAAATAGATGCGGTTCGGCAACAAAATAATAAGTTACACGAAATGGATATAACAAAAAAGAAGAACCGTTTTTAAATAACAAGTCTAATGACTTTTTACTACATAACCGTTCTTCTTTATTAAATTTGTTCATGTTTTTTGATTGCAATACTGCAGATAGACTGCTTACACCCAAAAACAGGTGGCAATCAAAAATTATGCTTTATGACGACGTTCGTCAGAAACTGATAATCTTTTTCTTCCTTTTGCACGGCGAGATGCTAATACTCTTCTACCGTTTGCTGTAGCCATTCTTTCGCGGAAGCCATGCTTGTTTCTTCTCTTTCTTTGCGAAGGTTGGAATGTTCTTTTCATAACTGTATAATATCTTAACTAGAGTTTTTAAATAAGAGGTGCAAATATAACGGGATTTTATTATAAATGCAAGTGTGTTTTGTTTTTATTTTTTATTAAAAAGCAAATCTAATCATTCTTTGCTTTTCTATAGACCTAATGCCGCTTTTAATTTCACATATCCAGTTTTACTTACTGGCAACCAGATATCTGATTTTAACAGGACCACGTAACTATCTTTCTCTTTCAATTCTATTTTAGTTACTTGAGCAAGATTAATAATATAAGAACGATGAATACGAATAAATTGAACTGGATCTAAGGTTTGTTCAAAGAAATTCATTGTTTTATTTTTATGAAAATTTCCCTCAGTTGTATTCAATTTAACGTAATCATCATCTGCCTCAAGGTAATTTAGTGACGTTACCGGAATGATTTTAATTACGCCTGCAGTTTTCACTACAATTCTACTGTTTTGAGCTGGTGATAATGATGCTGTTTCTAACAACTCATTACTTGTTTCGCTCTTAGCTAATTTAGCTGGCAGTTTGTCCATCGCTTGATCAAAGCGAGATTTTTCTATTGGTTTTAGTAAATAGTCTATCGCATTTACTTCAAAAGCTTTAATTGCATATTCATCAAAAGCAGTGGTAAAAATAACTGCCGGATGTTTTTCTACCAACTCTAACATCTCAAAACCACTAATTTTTGGCATTTGAATATCTAAAAATATAAAATCTGGTTGGTGATGTGTAATTGCCTTTAAGCCTTCAAAACCATCACTACATTCTGCAACAATTTCAATATTTGGATATGATTTCAAATAATGCTTAACCACATCTCTCGCTAAAGCTTCGTCATCAATTAGTATCGTTTTGATCATCTTTTTGTGGTATTTTTAACGTTGTAATATACAAATTATCATGCTGTGTTTCAGTTTGCAACAAATTATGATCTGCAAATAAAAGATATAATCTTCGTCTAATAGACGTTAATCCGAAACCAGTCCCTTTGCTTGCCGTCATATCTTTATCGTAAGGATTAGCCACGCAAATTACTAAAGTATTGTTTTCTAATTTAACACGTATAGTAATTGTTATAGCCTTAGATGTATTATACAAGCCAAACTTAATTGCATTTTCTACAATTGGTTGTAATAATGTACCTGGCAAAGTTAAATTTAATGTATTTTCTTCAATTTGCACATCAATACTTAACCTATGGCTAAAGCGTACTTTTTCTATATCTAAATACAATTGTATGTACTCCATTTCTTCGGCAACATTAACCCAAACTTCATCATCACGTTTTAAATTACCACGTAAAAAAGAAGCTAATTTTGTAATCATTGTACCTGCCTCTGTTGGGTTTACGATGGTTAGCGCATAAACAGAGTTTAAACTGTTAAATAAAAAGTGAGGTTGCAATTGATGTCTTAGTTTATTCAATTCTGCTTCTTTAGCTAAGTTTTGGGCCACTAATAATCTTCCTTGTGTTTCAGACTGTTCTTCTAATCTATACCATAAAATATTAGCTAATGCACACCAGGTTAAACATAAAAAGGCAATGAGGAATCTAAAGGGTATGGAAAAATTTAAAAATAGCTGATAAGATTTTACATCTAAAAATAAAAAATTTAGTCCATATTTAGCGAGGTAAACAGCCACAAAAGAAAGTACAGCAGTTAATAATAGTATGAAAAGCATTTTTTCATTTTTGGGCTGGTAATATCCCAACATATTGCTAATAATTATACAGCCAATGGCCAATAGACCATTACTAATAGTGCTATCGGCCAAGGCTATTTGCCAACTAAATTCTAATAAAAAATACAATATTGAGGCACAAGCAGTTATCCAACAAATGAGGATAATACTGGAGACCATTTTAATTTGATGAATTGATAAAGGGGTTGTAGTCACAGTTGTTGATTTAGGTAAAATACTTGATTAGTAACTTCTAATATCTACCCCACCAAACAATGCTATACCTTTTATAATTAACAATTTATTTTGTCCGTCTGCTATTGGCATTATGCCTCTTTTATCATCTAAACCCCCAAATATTGCTGTCACCTCAGACTTAACTATCCATCCTTGCGGAACAATAATTTTAGCTCCTCCAAAAATTGCTGTAACATCAATCACGATTTGGCCTTCAAAATCTGCTTGTGTTAAATTCACATCGCAACCACCAAATACTGCTGTAATTTCTCCACCCTTAAAATTTTTAGAATAAACTATTTGATGGCTTCCTCCAAATACATTTACAGAGTCTAAGTAATCTAAGTTATTTGTTTTTTTTTCAGGATCAGGATTTATGTTTGGATCTGTATTTGGATTTGCCATAAATGGATCATTTGCACCAAATTTTGCTTTCCACTTATCACTTTTTCTTTGCCATCTGGCTTTTCTATTAAATTCATTCTTAGGTTTAAAAATTAAATACAATCCTAATGCAACAATTAATAATGGCCAACCAACCCTGTTAAAATCATAAATATTATCTAATGCTTTTTGTAAGGTGAAAAATGCACCAATAATAATCAATATCATTCCACTTCCATTTCTAAAGTTATGTTTTACACCAATAAATAAACCTATAACAATTAAAATATTACTCCAGTAAAATATCCAATTAGGCATATCAAACCCAATATTATCTAAGAATAAAAGCGAACCTATTATAACTATAATTAAACCAGCCCAAACCTTGCCAGTGTTATTTACCAATTGTTTATGATCTTTGTTTTCCATTTGTGTTCTTGTTTTATATAATCAAATGTATATCGAACTTTTTGGTTAACCAACATCGACCTGCCGTTTATAGGTTATTTATCGGTAAAAAGCATTAATTAATCGGTAAAAATTTTTTGATCTTTTATCTAACTTTTCGCTGTAAAAAAATCACATAATTTTAATTGAAAAATTTCACAAATTATTTTGACCATCAGTTATTTTATAATCAATAGCTTATAATTTAAGCTCAATTTGAAAACCCATAAAAAATTAAATTATCTTTAAAAAAAACAATAGAAAATTATTAAAGAACAGAATTCTGTATTGAATCATTTCAGAATAACATATATCATTCTTCAAATAATTATAATTATTTTGAGATAAAAAGCAATTATTCTACAATATTTCAAACGAAAAATGCAAAGAATTTAAGCTAGTAAATATTAAAAATTTAAATAATCCATATTTTTTTGAACAATTCATTTTTGATACATTAGTAGCATCAATTTAAAAACCCAAACAATAATGAAAAAATATTTGATCATACTATTTAGTCTTGTTATACCAATAATCGGATTAGCACAAGACATGACTAACCATTATAAAGTCTATGATGTAAAAAAACAAAAAACAATAAATTTAGATGATATTATCAATGATTTAGCGAATGCTAATGTTCTATTCTTTGGCGAAGAACATAACGATTCTATTGGTCATTACTTAGAAGCCACACTTTTTAAAAAAATAATTGCTGCATATCCTGGTAAAACTGCATTAACCATGGAAATGTTTCATACAGATGTACAACCAGTTATTAATGAATACTTAAATGGTTTAATTAGCGAAAAGAATTTTATTAAAGAAGCTAGAGCTTGGAACAACTACAAGGACTATAGACCAATGATTGAAGAAGCCAAACTTAATATATTAGATGTTATTGGAGGCAATGCTGCTGCAAGATATAGTAATGCGGTAACAGTAAAAGGATTAGAAATTTTAAATAGTTTTCCACCTGATTCTAAAAAATTTATTGCACCATTACCTATAGATACGGCTACGGGAAGATATTTAGATAAATTTACAGAAACACTTGGAGGCCACAGCATGGGTGGCATGAAAGTTTACCAAACTCAAAATTTCTGGGATGCAACTATGGCATGGTCAATTGCTAAATATGCAAAAGCGAATAAAGATAAAAAAATATTTCAAGTTAATGGCCGCTTTCACAGCGATGAAAAACTTGGCACACTAGCTAAACTAAAAGGTTATGCTCCAAAATTAAAAATTTTAAATATATCTGCTTTT